>NZ_JABWNC020000022.1:0-71551 GCF_013368855.2 Escherichia sp. 93.0816
CGGTTTTCCCCCTCGCCCTTTCAGGGAGAGGGCCGGGGTGAGGGTAAATATTCGCGCCGGAGCTGGTCTGTTCCCCTCTCCCCAAAGGGGCGAGGGGACCGTCCGGGCACGTTTTATACATTGTCAGCCATCTGAAACACCTGCGTTGTCCAGGTGTTGGAAATTGCTGGCAAACTGGCTCATTCGTCACTGAGGGCACGGTTTTCCCCCTCGCCCTTTCAGGGAGAGGGCCGGGGTGAGGGTAAATATTCGCTCCGGAGCTGGCCTGTTCCCCTCACCCTCTCCCCAAAGATGTGAGGGAACCGTCCGGACACTTTTTTACTTTGTCACCCATCTGAAATTCCGCGTTGTTCGGAGTTTTTTATCCGCTTCTGGACATTTCCCCACAGAACATTCAAACGCCCGGAAGGTCGAATCTGTGACGATTATTTTCACGGACGAAACAGATGAAAGCTTCACTGGCGCTGGTCAGCCTTCTGACAGCCTTTACCAGCCACTCCTTAAAATCTCCCGCTGTTCCACCAACCGTGGTACAAATTCAGGCCAACACCAACCTTGCCATCGCGGATGGCGCCAGGCAGCAAATTGGCAGTACGCTATTTTACGATCCGGCATATGTGCAGCTTACCTATCCTGGCGGCGATGTCCCGCAGGAGCGCGGCGTATGTTCTGATGTAGTGATCCGCGCCTTGCGCAGCCAGAAGGTCGATTTGCAGAAGCTGGTGCACGAAGATATGGCGAAGAATTTTGCCGATTATCCACAAAAGTGGCAGTTAAAACGCCCTGACAGCAACATCGATCACCGTCGGGTGCCGAACCTGGAAACCTGGTTTACCCGCCATGATAAAACACGCCCCACCAGCAAAAACGCCAGTGACTATCAAGCGGGCGATATTGTCTCCTGGCGATTAGATAACGGGCTGGCACATATCGGTGTGGTTTCAGATGGTTTTGCCCGCGACGGCACACCGCTGGTGATTCATAATATTGGCGCAGGTGCGCAGGAAGAAGATGTGCTGTTTAGCTGGCGGATGGTGGGGCACTATCGTTATTTTGTTCAATAAGCGATCGCCCCACGTGAAGAAAAAATTCAGATCCTTTTTACGCTGACGGCTTCTTTTTTCTTACGGCTCACCAGCGCCAGTGCCAGCACAATCAGCACAATACCGCTACCTTCAACCGCGCCGGGATTCTCACCGAGCAGCCACCAGGAAAAGAGTACCCCGCAAACGGGAACCGCCAGTGTACTTAAGCTGGCAATACTGGCGGGTAAGTTTTTCAGCACGAACAACCATAAGCTCCAGGCCAGCGCCGTCGCCAGAATCGCACTGTAGGCCAGCGCCCAGAACACGGTGGGCTGCCAGTCAATTTCACGTTGCGGCACCAGTAAAGCGACCACACTCATCACCAGCGCCGCATAGAGCATCTGCCAGGATGTTAACGACAATAAATCCACGCGCGGATGACGGGCATACAGACGTTTAGCAACAATCGCGCTCGCCCCCCAACTAACACCGGAGAGGATTGCCAGCATGGCACTTTTCATCGAAGAAAAATCGAGTTGCCACGGCTGCAACACCAAAAATAAGCCGAAAGCGGCAATCAGTATCGCGAAATATTGCCCACGTCGCAGGCGTTCACCAAGAAACAACGCAGCGAAAATCACCACCCAGAACGGCATGGTATAGCTCAGGATCGCCACCTTCCCCGCTCCGCCGCTGACCAGTGCCCACTGCGCCAGGCCAACCATCCCACAGGTTTGTAACAGGGCGATGGCTAAGGTGTATTTAAACGGCGTTGGGCGCATTCCACGACCACGTAATAAAAGGACGATGAACAGAACGAGAGCGCCGAAAATGCAGCGTAAGGCGGTAAAGTCGAAGGCACCGATGTAGCTGGTGACTTGCTTCATGAAAATCCAGCTATAACTCCAGATAAGTGTGAGCACAACCAGGCCACTGATTGCCAGTGGGTTGCTCTTTCCCGTAGTAGGCATGAGAGATCCAGCGTGTAGTAGTTTTGTTAGCGACACTATACGCCGGTAAAGAAACTTCAGCGACTGCCTGAAAGACAGTCGCTGAAGAAGGTCAGATTACAGCAGGTCGAAACGGTCGAGGTTCATGACTTTCACCCATGCCGCCACGAAGTCTTTAACAAACTTCTCGTGGGCATCGCTGCTGGCGTAAACTTCCGCCACCGCGCGCAGGACTGAGTTAGAACCAAATACCAGATCCGCACGGCTGGCAGTGTATTTCACTTCGCCGGTTTCACGGTCACGGCCTTCGAAAAGTTCTTTCGATTCGTCGGTCGCTTTCCACTCGTAACGCATATCCAGCAAGTTCACAAAGAAGTCATTGCTCAATACGCCCACGCGGTCAGTAAAGACGCCGTTTTTGCTGCCATCAAAGTTAGCACCCAGTACGCGCATCCCACCCACCAGCGCGGTCATTTCCGGCGCGGTCAGCGTCAGTTGCTGTGCTTTGTCGATCAGCAGTGACTCGGTGGTGGAAACATCCAGACGAGCGCGGTAGTTACGGAAGCCGTCAGCAATCGGCTCCAGCAGCTCGAACATCTCGATGTCAGTCTGATCCTGACGCGCATCGACGCGACCCGGCGCAAATGGTACATGAATGCTCAACCCTGCGGCGCTTGCGGCTTTCTCTACGCCAACCACACCTGCCAGCACGATGATATCCGCCAGCGAGGCTTTGCCAGACTCTTTCTGGATTTTCTCCAGAACTGGCAGAGCACGAACGGCTGCAGCGTTCACATCCCAGTCGCGCTGTGGTGCTAATGCCAGACGCGCACCGTTGGCGCCACCGCGTTTGTCGCCACCACGGAAAGTAGAAGCAGACGCCCAGGCCACCGATACCAGCTCACTGACAGACAGACCAGAATCCGCAATCGCAAATTTCAGACTGATAATGTCCTGCTCGGTCGGGTTGTAGATCGGCTGCGGCAGCGGATCTTGCCAGATCAGATCTTCTTTCGGTACTTCCGGCCCGATGTAACGAGATTTCGGCCCCATATCCCTGTGCGTCAGTTTGAACCAGGCACGGGCAAAGGCTTCGTTAAACGCCTGCGGATCGTTGAGGAAGCGACGAGAAATCTTCTCGAACTCCGGATCAAAACGCAGCGTCAGGTCGGTCACCAGCATCGTCGGTTTACGTTTCTTCGACGGATCAAACGGATCCGGGATAATTTCCGGTGCGTCTACCGCTTCGAACTGGATTGCGCCAGCCGGGCTGCGGGTCTGTACCCACTCATATTTGAACAGGTTTTCGAAGAAATAGTTGCTCCACTGGGTCGGCGTCTGCGTCCAGACCACTTCCAGACCAGAGGTGATGGCATCTGCGCCAACGCCGCTGCCGTAAGTGCTCGACCAGCCTAAACCTTGTTCTTCAATCGGTGCAGCTTCCGGGTCAGGGCCAACGTTAGATGTCGGACCGGCACCGTGGGTTTTACCCAGCGTGTGTCCACCCGCAATCAGCGCCACGGTTTCTTCGTCGTTCATCCCCATGTTGCCAAAGGTCGCGCGGATAGCTGCCGCCGCAGAAAGCGGTTCGCCGCTGTGATCCGGGCCTTCCGGGTTAACGTAAATCAGCCCCATCTCGGTTGCGCCCAGCGGTGCTTTCGCCAGTGCTTCCGGATGACGGTGGGTCAGCCAGGCTTTTTCATCACCCCAGTTAACGTCGAGATCCGGTTCCCAGACGTCTTCACGACCGGCACCAAAACCGAAGGTACGGAAGCCGGAATTTTCCAGCGCCACGTTACCCGCGAGGATAAACAGGTCTGCCCAGGAGATTTTCTGACCATATTTCTGTTTGATTGGCCACAACAGGCGACGCGCTTTATCGAGGCTAACGTTATCCGGCCAGGAGTTCAGCGGTGCAAAACGTTGCTGACCACGACCTGCGCCGCCGCGTCCGTCGATGGAACGGTAAGTCCCCGCGCCGTGCCAGGCCATACGAATAAATAAGCCCGCATAGCTGCCCCAGTCGGCAGGCCACCACGGCTGAGATTCTGTCAGCAGGGCTTTCAGATCTTTTTTCAGGCCGTAGTAATCTAATTTGCTGAATTCTTTGCGGTAGTCAAAGTCCTCACCCAGTGGGTTAGAACGATTAGAATGTTGGTTTAACAGGTCAACACGGAGTTGATTTGGCCACCAGTCGCGAGTGGTTGTGCCCCCACCTGCGCTCTGGTCATGACCACCCTGATGGAACGGGCATTTGCCGGTGGCTGTCGTGTTATGGATATCGTCTGACGTGCTCATCAATGTGCTCCCCTCTACAGTGTTACCGTTACGATACACAGCGTTAGAGAGAAGTTATAATTGAATTAATCCACGGATGCGATAGTTGAGATCTTACATATTGTTGGTTAAAGAGATGTAGATCAAATTGATCGTAATTAAGCCTTTTTGATTATGTCCGATTTAGGACAAATACTTTATAAAAAAAGGTTTTAGCTTCACATACTTCAAGGGCGGAGGGAGAAAACAAGGCTGACTACCTTATTTTCCCACCCTCATTTAGAGGCAGCATTTTGTGCTCTGTTTAAAATTTGTGATCACTGTGTGATTTTCACAAAAGCCACAATATTTATAAACCAGGTCGAACACCCAGCGTATGACAAATCGCGTAACTCATTTCAGCGCGGTTAAGCGTATAGAAGTGGAAATCTTTAACCCCTTCCCGGCTTAAAATCTTCACCATGTCCATGGCGATATTCGCACCCACCAGCTTGCGGGTTTCAGCATCGTCATCCAGACCGTCAAACATTTGCGCCATCCACGCCGGAATACGCACGTTAGTCATGTCGGCAAATTTCTTCGCCTGTTTAAAGTTAGAGACCGGCAAAATACCCGGAATAATTTCCACATCGATACCCGCCGAGACGCAGCGATCGCGAAAACGCAGGTAGCTTTCGACATCGAAGAAGAACTGAGTAATCGCACGGTTGGCGCCGGCATCGACTTTACGTCTCAGGTTAAGCAAATCTGCCTGAGCACTTTTCGCTTCCGGGTGAACTTCCGGATACGCCGCCACGGAGATATCGAAATCCGCCACTTCTTTTAACAGCGTCACCAGGTCAGAGGCATACATTTCCGGCTTACCGCTTCCCGGCGGCAGGTCGCCACGCAGCGCCACAATATGGCGAATGCCGTTATTCCAGTAGTCACGAGCAATAGTGCGCAGCTCATCGGGAGTCGCATCAATGCAGGTGAGATGCGGCGCAGCTTCGAGACCGGTGCGATCTTTAATGCCTTTAATAATGCTGTGCGTACGGTCACGCTCGCCGGAGTTTGCGCCATAGGTCACCGATACAAACTTCGGTTTCAGGCTGCTAAGGCGATCGATGGAGTTCCACAGGGTCTGCTCCATTTCACTGGTACGCGGCGGGAAAAACTCGAACGAAACGTTAATCTGCCCCTGGACTTCTGCCAGACTCTGATTCAGGGCATCCCGCTGGCTGGCGTGAAAAAAGCTCATACCTTACCTCATCAATCGCTTGTAGTTATATGTTGTGTTGTGCACATCTATCCGTTTAGACGTCCAGATGTAAAGATGAAGGAAAAGCTAAAGGGCGTCAACCGAAAAATGACCAATGATGGTGAGGAAAAATCAGGGAAGATGAAAAAGATTCAGGATGGGAATTACAAGAAACCTGGCAGACGGATTTATTGTTTCTTGCCGGATGCAGCGTGAACGCCTTACCCGGCTTACAACGCAATGATAATTAGGTAAATTGTGTTAAGCCCAATAAGCATGTGCATTATGCCTTATTGGGCTCCTGAAATTACAACAACTGCGCCAGACGATTAATATCCGACTGAATCGCCCCGGCGGTGACATCGCGCCCCGCGCCAGGCCCACGGATCACCAGCGGATTATCGCGATACCAGCGGCTTTCGATGGCAAAGACGTTATCGCACGGCAGCAGTGATGCCAGTGGATGATCTTCACGCACTGCTTCCACGCCCACACGCGCTTTGCCGTTGGCATCGAAACGCGCCACGTAGCGCAGCACCAGCCCCATTTCGCGGGCCGCTTCCAGCCGTTGCACCATCTGCTCGTTCAGTTCATCACCATTTTCAAAGAAATGGTCGATGCTGCCGCCTTCGCAATGGGCAGGCACCAGCGATTCAACACGTACCTGGTCCGGTTCAATGTTGTAACCCGCTTCACGCGCCAGAATCACCAGCTTGCGCATCACGTCTTTGCCGGAGAGATCGTCACGCGGGTCAGGCTCGGTTAAGCCCTGCTGCCACGCCTGATCCACCAGCTCGGTAAACGGCACGCTACCGTCGAATTGCAGGAACAGCCAGGAGAGCGTGCCGGAGAAGATCCCGCTGATCGACAAAATAGTATCGCCGCTGTCGATCAGATCGCGCACGGTATGGTTGATCGGCAAGCCTGCGCCGACGGTAGCGTTGTACAGCCAGTGACGCCCGGTTTTTTCGAAGGCGTCGTGGATCTGGCGATATTTATTGCTGTCGCTGGCTCCCGCCAGTTTGTTGGCACTGATGACGTGGAAACCGTGGCTGGCGAAATCAAGATACTGGTCAGCAAGCTGCTGGCTGGCGGTAACGTCCAGCACCACTAAATCATCATACGGATGGGCGCGCATCCACAGGAACAGCGACTCTTCATCCTGCTCGACCGCTTCATCGTTGAAGAAGGCTAGCGCGCGACTGGCGTCCAGCCCGTTATAGCTCAACAGGCTGCGGCGGCTGTCCACCACGCCTGCCAGCACAAATTCAAATCCGGTACGCGCCGAGAGCGTACTCTGCTCACGAGCGAACAGTTCCAGCCAGCGGGAACCGATATTGCCCTTGCCGAACAGGACCAGGCCAATGCGTTTTTCCGCGCGGAAGACGGACTGATGCAGCCCCTGAATCAGGCTTTCGGTCGGGCCGGTACGCAGTACAGCCACCAGGCTGATACCGTCATCAGACTGCCAGGTAAATTCGACCGGCTGGCCTTTCAGTTGCTGCCAGAAGCGGTGGCAATGCAGCGGGTTACGGGTGACGCCCGCCCCGACCATCGCCACCAGTGCCAGCCCCTGACGCAGACGTAGCTCGCCAGGTAATCCCGCTTCGTCGAGAATTTTCAGGGCACTGTCCGCCACTTCCGAGGTGTAGCAAAATTGCAGCAACTGGCGATCGTTATGCACGCCAACCGCCAGTGGACGCACCTGCGCGCGTTTCAGGATCTGGTCGATTTCTTTATGCACCAGTTTGAAGTCCTGGCTGGCGGGCACCTGAAACTCAATCAAACAGACATCATCGTGACTGGTGACAATACGCGCTCCTGTACCGGAAGCCAGCACGCGTTCAATGCGTGTAGAGCCTTGATCCGGCGTGTAGCTACAGCGCAGTTGCAGGTCAATTTCGCTGCCAGAAACCGGCTGCAGGGTACGAGCGTGAAGAACGGGAGCCGCCAGACGCGCCAGTTCGCTGGCCTCATCGAGACGCAGCAACGGCAGCAGGCAGGCATCTTTCACTTTGCGCGGATCGGCACTGTATACCCCGGCGACGTCGCTCCAGATGGTCACGCGGGAAACGCCTGCCAGCGCACCGATTTGGGTAGCGGAATAGTCAGAACCGTTACGCCCCAGCAGCACCGTTTCACCGCCGTTGTTACGGCTGATAAATCCGGTCACTACCAGACGTTTGCCCGGATGCTGCACCAGCAACTGTTGCAGCAGCGGGTACGAAAGGCCTTCATCAACCTGCGGTTGCGCAGCGCGTTCAGCACGTAAAAACTCGCGGGCATCAAGCCAGACCGCAGGCAGTCCTTGTTGGTTAAGCACCGCAGACATCAGGCGCGCCGACCACACTTCACCGTGGCCCACCACTTCCGCATACACCGCGTCGTTAATACCGCTGTCGAGCAGCGCCGCCAGGCGTTCAAGATCGCTGACAAAGGCGCTAATGAGGCTATCGGCTTCTTCGGCAGGTAACAGGCCGCTAATCAGATCGCATTGATAACGACGTAGCGTTTGTTGAACCTGATGCGCAGAGAGACGATCGGTCTGGCTTAGTTTCAACCAGTTAATCAACTGGTTAGTGGTGCTACCGGCGGCGGAAACCACCATCATATCGTCGGGCTGAGAGTACTCCGCCATAATGCCCGCGACACGCAAATAACACTTCACATCAGCCAGACTACTGCCACCAAATTTATGCAGTTGACGACCTTTCGCCCCTGCCTGCGCAATCACACTCATTTTTACCCCTTGTTTGCAGCCCGGAAGCCATTTTCCAGGTCGGCAATTAAATCTTCGCCATCTTCAATACCGGTGGAGATACGCAACAGCGTCTCGGAGATCCCGGCGGCAGCACGCGCTTCTGGCGCCATGCCTGCATGTGTCATGGTTGCGGCGTGAGAGATTAAACTTTCCACTCCCCCTAACGATTCCGCCAGCGTAAACAACGACAGCCCGCCCAGGAAACGACGCAGCGTTTGCTCATCGCCATCCAGCTCAAAACTCAACATTGCGCCAAAGCCTTTTTGCTGGCGCACGGCAATTTCATGCCCCTGATTTTCCGGCAGCGATGGGTGATAAAGTTTTTTCACCAACGGCTGGGTTTGCAGATATTTCACAATCGCCTGCGCGTTGCGCTGAGCCAGCTCCGTACGCGGCACCAGAGTACGCAGACCGCGCAGCAGCAGATAGCTGTCAAACGCGCCGCCCGTTACGCCAATATTGTTTGCCCACCAGGCAAGTTCAGTAACCACGTCCGGATCTTTAGCAATCACCACGCCCGCCACCACGTCTGAGTGACCGTTCAGATATTTCGTACATGAATGCAACACCAGATCGGCACCTAATGCCAGTGGATTTTGTAATGCCGGGCTTAAGAAGGTGTTATCCACCACGCTCACCGCCCCGACTTCCCTTGCCAGATGGCAGATTTTCGCAATATCCACGACGCGTAACAATGGATTACTTGGGCTTTCTACCAGCACCAGTTTAGGTTTTTCTGCCAGTGCCGCCCGTAATGCCTGTTCATCGCCCTGATCAACAAACAGCACGCGATAGCAGCCGCGTTTTGCCAGACTGTCGAACAGGCGATAGCTGCCGCCGTAGCAGTCGTGCGGCGCAACCAGCAGATCACCGGGTTTCAAAAAGACGGTCGTGACCAGGTGAATAGCTGACATGCCTGTATTGGTTAGCACCGCACCTGCACCGCCTTCCAGTTCTGCCAGCGCACGCTGAACCACATCGCGCGTTGGGTTGCCGCGACGCGAGTAATCATGCGCGCGCGGTTCGTTAAATCCGGTAAAGTTATAGGTGCTGGAAAGATGGATAGGCGGGACAACGCAACCATACTGTTCGTCGTCATTTAACCCGCTACGCACTGCGATGGTGGCCTGTTTACGCGTCATGTGATGAAGTTTCCTGGGCTTTGTTGGTGAAATGTCAGGCACCAGAGTAAACATTGTGTTAATGGACGTCAATACATCTGGACATCTAAACTTCTTTGCGTATAGATTGAGCAAATCTCAAATTGCCGTTAAAATTATATGCATTATCACACTGGCAGGCGCATTACACGATGTCACGGTAGCGCCTGTGCGGTAAACTATGCGGGTTTATGACCAGTACCCTTATAAACTGTGCGGTCTGGTCTCAATTTATTGACGAAGAGGATTAAGTATCTCATGGCTGAATGGAGCGGCGAATATATCAGCCCATACGCTGAGCACGGTAAGAAGAGTGAACAAGTCAAAAAGATTACGGTTTCCATTCCTCTTAAGGTGTTAAAAATCCTCACCGATGAACGCACGCGTCGTCAGGTGAACAACCTGCGTCACGCTACTAACAGCGAGCTGCTGTGCGAAGCGTTTCTGCATGCCTTTACCGGGCAACCTCTGCCGGATGATGCCGATCTGCGTAAAGAGCGCAGCGACGAAATCCCGGAAGCGGCAAAAGAGATCATGCGTGAGATGGGGATTAACCCGGAGACGTGGGAATACTAAAGCGGAAAAGAGCGGCGCGGAGAGTGGAATCGCCTGATGCGCTACGCTTATCAGGCCTACGTCATATTGCAATTTATTGAATTTGCACGAACTTGTAGGCCGGATAAGGCGTTCACGCCGCATCCGGCATAAACAACGAGCACGTTGTCAGCGGCTCTGCTCTAACCCACCGCTTTTTCATACATGGACGTTTAACTATGAAATACAGGCTACTGCTCCCCAGCCTGCTGGTTTCTGTGCCTGCCTTTGCCTGGCAACCGCAAACCGGCGACATCATCTTTCAAATTTCTCGCTCATCGCAAAGTAAAGCAATCCAACTGGCAACCCATTCCGATTACAGCCACACTGGTATGCTGGTGATACGCAATAAACAACCCTACGTCTTTGAAGCGGTCGGCCCGGTGAAATACACCCCGCTCAAGCAGTGGATCGCCCACGGTGAAGATAGCAAATATATTGTTCGCCGCGTTGAAGGTGGGTTAACAACCGAACAACAGCAAAAACTGGCGCAAACGGCAAAACGTTATCTGGGTAAACCGTATGACTTCAGTTTTTCGTGGAGCGACGATCGCCAGTACTGTTCGGAAGTGGTGTGGAAGGTTTATCAGAACGCGCTGGGAATGCGCGTGGGTGAGCAGCAAAAACTAAAAGAGTTCGATCTTAGTAACCCGCTGGTTCAGGCAAAGCTCAAAGAACGCTACGGCAAAAATATCCCGCTTGAAGAAACAGTCGTCTCACCGCAAGCCGTTTTCGATGCGCCGCAACTCACTACCGTTGCTAAAGAATGGTCGCTGTTTTCATGGTAATGGGCCAATCGCATCATAACTGGCCCCCTAAAACCTAACTTTTGCTGGTCTGAAGCTCTTGCGAAAATTCAGCAACGTCATTTTGACGCTGTCGTTCCATGGCGATCGCGCCAAAGTGCGTTAACGTACAGAAAATAATGCAGCAGATAACACCAGCAAGCAGAAGATAAAAACCGCCATCCCAACCAACCTGATCGACCATAACACCAAACAGACTTGTTCCAAGCGTTGCGCCAAGAATATAGCTCATAAAACCACGCAAACCGACTGCAGAACCCACGGCAAAACTGGGGACAATTTCCATTGTCTGAACAGAAGCCAGGAACTGCGGAACATAAATAAGGCAGCCTACGCAGGCAGCAAAAATGGTAATAGAGAGCAGAGAGTCACTTTTCCAGTAGCCCAGCAGGCAGAAGAAAATCAATACCATACTGATAATAGCGGGTGGCATACGGCGACCATGAAATAATTTATCACTCAACCAGCCAGCAAATAACGTAGTTGGAATCGCCGCCCATTCGAAGATTAAAAATGCCGTGCTCATTTCAGTCTTCGTAAAATGTTTCACACTTAACAGGTAAATAGGCAACCAACTGATAATTCCGAAACGCACCATATAGACAAAAACATCAACGAAAGAGACGAACCATGCATTCTTGTTTTTTAGCACATAGGTACAAAAAATTTGCCAGGCAGTCATATCTTCCGGCGCACGCTCATCTTTTGCTTTAATGCTGACGTCGTCCGGGACGATTTCGCTTAATGGCGGCAAACCTTCACTTACGGGCGAACCTTTACCTGACATCAGTACCACGATAGCAATGACAACAGAGACAATAGCTGGAACAACATATGTTGCTATTTTCCAGTGTTCAGTACCCAGCACAGCAAATGCACCACCAACAATCGGAGCAACAATACCGCCCCCAACATTGTGTGAAATATTCCAGACCGCACCGACGATGCCCCGTTCTTTACGAGGGAACCAGTTGGCTATTGTAATAAACGAAGGACCAACCCCCATCCCTTGAAAGAGACCATTTAAAATAACAAGTCCCGCAAACATCCAGAAAGCAAAACTAAAACCAAGCGCCACGTTAACGAGAGCACAAAGAACCAACCCCACAGCCATATAAACTTTAGGGTTCGCTTTATCTGCCAGACTACTCATTACCCCTTTACTAATACCATAGGCGATCAGCATACAACTGCTAAGTAGACCTATTTGAGTCGCAGACAGATTAAGATCTTGCTTTAAATAAGGTGTGGAGAGAACAAAGTTATTCCTGACAATATAATACGAAAGATAACCGATAAACACGCTAAATAGCGCCTGCATACGATAACGATTATAGGTATTCTTTATTTCACTTTCAGGAACCTTATGTGTTGCCACTTTAGGTTTCAATAGAGAAAGCATATATCACCTTCCAGTTCATAGAGTTATTTAAAACAGCAATGCCAGTTGCTACTCTCTGATGAGTATTGCAAAAGCCCTTGCTTCATTGGTTTTGAAGATAGTGAAGCAAGTGAGTTTAAGTTACAATACAGGGCATATGAGTCAAAACTGACTCAAAAATACAAATGTCATGTTCCATTTCTTTCCCATTTTTATATCTCAAAATAGAACGAAGCCATTATTTCAGCATTAACGGGTTACAACAGCCCCAATAAAAAAATAATTACTTTTATTAATTTTTTCAGTTTTTGAGGTCAGTCACATATTTTGTATCCATATACGTGATCATTGAAGAGGCTCGATTTTACCCTGTTGGAGGATCATGCTACACAACATGAAAATTTCCATCACCGTTCAACAACAAGCAGGGCTTAAACATTTTCATGTTAACCCTCGTGACAAGCACATTTGCGTTCGAATTAAAGCCATTCTTCCGGCTTCTGAAGGCTGGCGCAAAGAAACAATAGAATCCGGTCAGGACCTGAATCCGATAGCACAAATGTCGAAATTAATTACCGGTAATAGCCGTAACAATCGCTATTTCCGTAAGATACACATGTTCAGAGGTGCAATATTGATCTTTTTTTGATAACCGCTTCCAGATATAGTGACGCTAGTTACATCTGAATTAATGAAATTTCCGATACTGACATCAGCGTCTTACAGTCATTGTGTATATTAGCTAACGGATAATGATATGAATTACAGCGTAAGAGTTTTTCTCTCGTTAATAGGATTTTTGACATGATTCGTATTATACAACGAGCATTAATCTGTTGGGTTTTATGCGTCAATGTCACCTCAGCGCAAGAGCTGGTGATTGCTACAACGCTTTCTTCGGAAGCGACGGAGCACATTATCAGTCAATGGCAAAAACAACCACTGGCAACCAAAATCCGAACGCTTAACCGAACCAGTGCATCCATTGAGCGCCTGCTGGAAAATCCATTGGGTGAAAATATTGATCTGGTACTGAGTTCATCTCCCATGTTGCTACAGCGGTTGCAAAGTAAAAATCTGCTCCAGCCATTTAATAATCAAATAGAAACAAGCAGAAAGTTAGTACCCGAATCTATTCGTTCAACCACCGTTGCGGTTGCAGTATCGGGCTATGGCATCCTGATCAATGTGGCGCATCTGGAAGATAAAAATGAACCAGTACCGACTTCATGGAAGGAATTGAGCAGGTCACGTTATCAAGGAACACTATTAATGAGCAGCCCTTCACGTTCAGATACCACACATCTGATGATTGAAGATCTCCTGCAACAACAAGGATGGAGTAATGGTTGGGGTACTCTACTGAAAATAGGCGGCAATCTCGCTACCATTTCATCACGCAGCTTTGGCGTAGCAAATAAGATCAGTACAGGGCTGGGAGACGCTGGTCCAGTCATCGACAATTACGCTAACGTACTGCTTAATAATTCAACTTTACGTTTCAGTTATTTTCCCAACTCTCGCGCAGCGCCAATGTTTATTGCCATCGCAAACGGTAGTAAACATCCACAGGAGGCGGGGCGTTTTATTAATTTTTTGTTGAGCCAGGAAGGACAACAGGCATTAAGCGATTCTGATTCAGGAAAGTATCCGGTATATCCGCTACCCTCCGGTACGCCACTCGCGGATCAACAACTGCGATTATTTGCCTCCCTTTCCCTTGATTATCCGTTGATTATGCAGCGCCAAAAGCTTGTGCAATTGTTATTTGATAATGCGATTACTTTTCGCCTTACCGAGCTTCAAAACAGTTGGAAATCATTATATGCCGCAGAACATCGGCTTAAACGTAAATTGCCAGATGTGCGCGCATTATTAACAGCGGTTCCTGTTACCCCAGAGCAGTCCGTTAATTCCATGTACCTGCAGCAATTCGAACTGCAATCAGGCTTTCGTGAAGCTCAGCTCATGGCATGGCAGCAGTTTTTCCTGCATCAGCAGCAATTGGTGAACACACAACTTGAGTCGTTAAAGTGAAACAACTACATACTATAGGGACGAGCTTACGGCTCGCCTTTGTTTTTAGCGCAGTTCTTACGCTATTCGTTAGCGTAGTCAGCCTCTATTCCTGGTATGAACAAAATTCTCAGGTTCGCTACGCGCTTGATGATTATTTCCCGAGGATTCAGGCTTCATTTCTTTTTGAAGAAAACCTCACCGCATTGGTAAACGAATTTAATGAGCTGCAACAGACAACCAATACCGCTAGTCGTCTTCAGGTAAGGGAGCAAATTGAACAACGGCTACAAAAAATTAAGGCTATTAACCCTCATCTTGATTCAGTACATCAACGTGCGCTTAACCAACAGGTCGCCAGTAGTGACAGACTGCTTAACAAGCTCGATAACGCATTGAACAACAACAATCAGGAAAAAGGAAAACTCGACGTTATATCCTCAAGAGTTAACTGGCTGCATGATGACTTTAATAATGAACTCAACTCACTTACTCAGGATTTAAGTTGGCAACAATCGTCGTTGCTAAATCAACTCAGCCAACAAAAAGATCTACCCGAAAAACAGAGTTTGCAAAATGCTCAGCAAACCATTCAAAAAGAATTGCAGCTCGTTTTCGAACTTTCCCATATAGAAACCCAAATCGTCAGTACGCTAAAGGAGATGCTTAACACGCATAGTGGAGATATAGACGCGTTAAAACAACATATTCAGTATTTGAATTTTTTGAAACACAGCATTGACGAAAATGTGCGGTCGTTATCCTCTTATTCCAGTACCATCACATTACACCAGACAGTTTATTCCTTGTGGGAGTTGGGTACTCAGCAAAATTATCTACCCGGAACCCTGGCTGCCTGGCAACAAGCTCAACAAACTCTCGTGAGCACTATCGGGGATAAAGAGCGTGTATTTACGCAAATACGCGGTCAATTAGAAACGCAATTAGGTAATAGCCATCAACAATTGCAAACATTCAATCTCCGATTGGAAAAAATAATGCAAATCAGCGGGCTATTGATTTTGGCGGCTATGGTTACCGCCTTACTATTCGTCATTCTGGTAAATTACCTCTACATTCGTCCCAGAATGATCCGCCGATTTCAGTTATTGAATGATGCCGTTGTCAAGTTAAGCAATGGTGAACTTGATGCTGATATCCCGGTCTCCGGCAACGATGAACTTGGGAGAATTGCCAACCTGCTCCGCCAGACTATTGAAAAAATTAATCAACAGCAACGTCAACTGGGACAGGAAATATGCGAGCGTATTGCGACAGAAAAAAACCTTCGTACAACACAAAGTGAATTGATCCAAACTGCAAAACTGGCCGTGGTTGGGCAGACAATGACAACACTGGCACATGAAATTAATCAACCACTTAATGCATTATCTATGTATCTTTTCAGCGCCAACCGCGCGCTGGAACAACAAGACGTTGGTTTGGTGAAAAATTATATTGTCACAATGCGATCGTTGGTCGAGCGCATGGATAACATCGTGAAAAGATTGCGCAACTTTGCCCGCCGTCGAGATAGTGAACTGGCTGGCGGTGCAATCAATTTACAGCAGGTAATTTATTCATCCTGGGAACTTCTGGCGTTGAAACATCGACCACTGAAGGCCTCTCTTCACTACCCTGATAATTTCCTTGCCGTTTATGGCGATGATGTTTTGATTCAACAAGTTTTAGTTAATTTGTTTACGAATGCCCTGGAAGCCACTCTGGAGCAATCACCCACAATAACCATCAGCTTTGAAGAAGAAGCCTCCACTGTAACGCTATATATTGCTGATAATGGAAAAGGCTGGCCAGTGCATCTGGCTGATCGACTATTAACGCCTTTTACCACGGACAAAGCTGTAGGTTTGGGTATTGGCCTTTCGATTAGCCATTCTATTATGCGCCAGTGCCAGGGAGAGTTATATATCGCGTCAACTCTCGACCGCCATGCGCTGGTTATTCTACGTTTCAGGAAACTTTAAGCATGACAGACACCACCCCAACAATTTTGATGACGACAATGATGTTCTGCAAGCCTACAGCACTCTCTTACAACAAGAGGGTTATGTCGTATGTACCTGTAGCAACCCTTCCGAGGCTCTACAATTACTGCAAAACACGTGGGAAGGCATCGTGGTGTGCGACGTTTGTATGCCGGATATTTCAGGCATCACGCTGCTGGAAAAAATAATGCTGATTGACCCTAATCTTCCCATTCTGATGATCACCGGGCATGGCGATGTCCCCATGGCAGTTGAAGCAGTAAAAAAGGGAGCGTGGGATTTCCTGCAAAAGCCGATCAATCCGGAACAATTTCTATCGCTTATCGAGAAAGCACTGGCTGAACGTGAAGCTTATCTGGAACAAAAAAAGTGGCGACACGCTCAGTTTAATCGGCACTTAATCGGTAACAGCGGTTGGATTCGCCAGACACGCCAACAGCTTGAAACGCTGGCAGAAACCGATCTTCCCGTCTGCTTTTACGGCGAACCAGGCACAGGAAGAACATTAGCCGCCCACTATCTTCATCAATTTAGTTCTCGCAAGGAAAGGCCTTTAATTGAACGCACACTCAGCGCCAATAGCCCGCAGCCGTTGGAAGAATGGGTGAAAGAAGCAAAAGGTGGCACGCTGTTATTAAAAGAACTTGAGCATTTAACGCCAGAAAATCAGCGCGCCTTGATCCAGTACCAGGAAAGACCCCAGGATCGGTCATTTCGTCTGATTGTTGTTAATCAAAGCCCTCTGGCTGAACTGGCTGCCGCACAAAAAATTATTCCTGCATTGTATTTTCTTTTTTCACTCACCCACATTGAATGCCCACCACTCAGCCAGCGACCGGGGGATATTGAACCTATTTTTCACCATTATCTGACCCTCACCTGTAAGCGATTAAATCGCCAGCAACCATTGCTGGGAAAAGCTTTTTATAAGCGACTGATGGCGCGTACCTGGCCTGGTAATATTATTGAATTGGTAAATGCGGCAGAACTGGTGGCAGTCGGCGTTTTAATGCTGGACGATTCGGTCAGTTTGCAGATGATGGAGACGGATCCAGCACCGCTGGATGAACTCGTAGAATCTTATGAAAAACAAATAATTATTGATGCACTCAACTTCCATCAGGGTCGTATCAACGACGTTGCTGATTACTTTCAGATACCCAGAAAAAAGCTGTATTTACGCATGAAAAAATACGGTATTGATAAAATGGATTTTCGCTATGAAAAGAAAGACAAAAAGACACAAACTCAATGAGTTATGTTGCTAATGTAGATTTTCAGGCACAAAAAAAGCGCCGTGCGGCGCTTTTTTCGGAAATCCGGTCTTATTTGCTGCCCGGGATGCTGAAACGCTTGTTGAAGCGGTCAACACGGCCACCGGTAGCAACATCACGCTGTTTGCCAGTGAAGAACGGGTGGCACTTGCTGCACACGTCGAGGTTCAGGTCATGACCAACGGTGGAGCGGATTTTCATTACGTTACCGCAAGAGCAGCTAGCAGTAATTTCTTCGTATTTCGGGTGAATATCTTTTTTCATGGGAAAACCTCGGTTTAAGGCCGCGTCGCTCTTCCAGCCCTAACGCCAGACACCACGCGATGTTTAAAGTATAGTTTCAATACGATCATTTCGTATCAAAGGCGCCGAATCATACAGAAATTAACCAGCGTATGCAAACTGATCCGCACTCCTCTACGGCAATGTGTATACTGTTCCACCGAATTTCAAGTCAGGATGATGCTATGCCCGTTGCTCACGTTGCCTTGCCCGTTCCGCTTCCCCGAACCTTTGACTATCTGCTGCCTGAAGGCATGACGGTTAAAGCCGGGTGTCGCGTGCGCGTGCCGTTTGGTAAACAGCAAGAACGCATCGGGATTGTGGTGTCCGTTAGCGATGTCAGCGAGCTGCCGCTCAACGAGCTAAAAGCGGTAGTTGAAGTGCTGGACGTTGAGCCGGTATTTACTCACTCCGTCTGGCGATTACTGCTATGGGCGGCGGATTACTATCATCATCCAATTGGCGATGTGTTGTTTCATGCCTTGCCGATTTTACTGCGCCAGGGGCGGCCTGCGACGAACGCGCCCATGTGGTACTGGTTTGCCACCGAACAAGGCCAGGCGGTGGATATCAACAACCTGAAACGTTCGCCAAAGCAACAACAGGCGCTGGCAGCGTTGCGACAAGGGAAAATCTGGCGCGACCAGGTTGCCACTCTCGAATTTAATGATGCCGCGTTGCAGGCGCTGCGTAAAAAAGGTTTGTGCGAACTGGCAAGCGAAACACCGGAATTTATTGACTGGCGAACGAACTATGCCGTTTCTGGCGAGCGGTTGCGACTAAACACTGAACAAGCCACCGCCGTTGGCGCCATCCATAGCGCGGCAGATACCTTTTCCGCCTGGCTGCTGGCGGGCGTCACCGGCTCCGGTAAAACGGAAGTTTATCTCAGTGTACTGGAAAACGTGCTCGCTCAGGGCAAACAGGCGCTGGTAATGGTGCCGGAAATCGGCCTGACACCACAAACTATCGCCCGTTTTCGTGAACGCTTTAATGCGCCCGTAGAAGTTCTGCATTCTGGCCTGAACGATAGCGAACGTCTTTCTGCGTGGCTGAAAGCAAAAAATGGCGAGGCGGCGATTGTGATTGGCACTCGCTCCGCGCTGTTTACACCGTTTAAAAATCTCGGCGTGATTGTCATCGACGAAGAACATGACAGCTCCTACAAGCAACAGGAAGGCTGGCGCTACCATGCCCGCGACCTGGCGGTGTATCGCGCTCACAGTGAGCAAATCCCGATAATTCTTGGTTCGGCAACGCCCGCACTGGAAACGTTATGTAATGTGCAGCAGAAAAAATATCGCCTGCTGCGCCTGACGCGCCGAGCGGGGAATGCGCGTCCGGCAATTCAACACGTGCTGGATTTAAAAGGTCAGAAGGTGCAGGCGGGGCTGGCTCCGGCGTTGATCACCCGTATGCGCCAGCATTTACAGGCCAACAATCAGGTCATCCTCTTTCTTAACCGCCGGGGCTTTGCGCCTGCGCTGCTGTGCCACGACTGTGGCTGGATAGCCGAATGCCCGCGCTGCGATCACTACTATACATTGCATCAGGCGCAGCAGCATCTGCGCTGTCATCACTGCGACAGCCAGCGCCCAGTGCCGCGCCAGTGCCCTTCCTGCGGCTCCACACATCTTGTGCCCGTGGGCCTGGGCACCGAACAGCTTGAGCAGACGCTTGCCCCGATGTTCCCTGGTGTACCCATTTCACGTATTGATCGTGACACTACCAGTCGCAAAGGCGCGCTGGAGCAACAACTGGCGGAAGTACATCGCGGCGGCGCGCGGATTTTGATTGGCACGCAAATGCTGGCGAAAGGCCACCACTTTCCGGATGTCACACTTGTGGCGTTACTGGACGTGGACGGCGCGCTGTTTTCTGCCGATTTTCGTTCCGCAGAACGTTTCGCCCAGCTTTACACCCAGGTCGCCGGTCGTGCGGGGCGCGCGGGTAAACAGGGCGAAGTGGTGCTGCAAACGCATCATCCGGAACATCCTCTCTTGCAAACATTGCTCTATAAAGGCTATGACGCCTTTGCAGAGCAGGCGCTGGCTGAGCGACGAATGATGCAGCTACCACCGTGGACCAGCCACGTGATTGTGCGCGCCGAAGATCATAACAATCAGCACGCGCCGCTGTTCCTGCAACAGTTGCGAAATCTCATCCTCTCCAGTCCGCTGGCGGATGAGAAACTGTGGGTTCTCGGCCCGGTTCCAGCACTGGCACCCAAACGTGGCGGTCGCTGGCGCTGGCAGATCCTGCTGCAACATCCTTCCCGCGTGCGCTTACAGCACATCATTAACGGTACGCTGGCGCTTATTAATACAATACCGGATTCACGGAAAGTGAAATGGGTGCTGGATGTCGATCCTATTGAGGGTTAAACCGCTAACGATGCGAGGCGGATCGAAAAATTAAATATTCATCACACTTTTCATGAAAATTCTGTAACCGTTTTCACGCGCTATCTGCTAAAAATGTTGCCGATGTGAAGTAAACACGGATGTAGTACGCCTGACGTGCCAGGCGAGGAGTGAGTGTGAAAGCGAAGAAGCAGGAAACTGCCGCAACCATGAAAGACGTCGCCCTGAAAGCAAAAGTTTCTACGGCGACCGTCTCCCGAGCGTTAATGAATCCAGATAAGGTCTCCCTGGCGACTCGTAACCGGGTTGAAAAAGCCGCCCGGGAAGTGGGTTATTTACCGCAGCCGATGGGTCGTAACGTCAAGCGTAATGAATCCCGCACCATTCTGGTGATTGTCCCGGATATCTGCGATCCCTTCTTTAGCGAAATTATTCGCGGTATCGAAATTACGGCAGCAAGTCATGGATATCTGGTACTGATTGGCGACTGTGCACATCAAAACCAGCAGGAAAAAACCTTTATCGACTTGATAATCACTAAGCAAATTGATGGCATGTTGCTGCTTGGTTCAAGGCTGCCGTTTGATGCCAGTATTGAGGAACAGCGTAATCTGCCGCCGATGGTGATGGCGAACGAATTTGCACCGGAGCTGGAACTGCCTACAGTTCATATCGACAACCTGACTGCTGCATTTGATGCGGTAAATTACCTGTATGAACAGGGGCATAAATTGATCGGCTGTATTGCTGGTCCGGAAGAAATGCCGCTGTGTCACTATCGCCTGCAAGGTTACGTTCAGGCTCTGCGTCGCTGCGGAATTATGGTTGATCCACAATATATCGCCCGTGGCGACTTCACCTTCGACGCCGGAAGCAAAGCCATGCAGCAGTTGCTTGACCTTCCGCAACCGCCAACTGCTGTTTTCTGTCATAGCGATGTGATGGCACTTGGCGCGCTTTCGCAGGCGAAACGTCAGGGGCTGAAAGTTCCTGATGACCTTTCCATAATCGGTTTTGATAACATCGACCTGACGCAATTTTGTGATCCGCCACTGACAACCATCGCACAACCGCGCTATGAAATTGGTCGGGAGGCAATGTTGTTATTGCTTGACCAAATGCAGGGGCAAACGGTCGGCAGTGGCTCACGTTTAATGGACTGCGAGCTTATTATCCGGGGATCGACACGCACATTGACTTAAAGTAAACCTTTAAGGCTTCCGTGACTGGTCAAAGGCCCGCCGCTTAAGTAACATGGCGGGCTGACGAACGAATAAATACAGCGAAACGATAGTGGCACAACGAGATTATGTACGCCGCAGCCAACCGGCACCTTCGCGGCGAAAAAAGAGTACCTCACGGAAAAAGCAACGAAATCTGCCTGCGGTTTCTCCCGCAATGGTCGCTATTGCTGCCGCCGTTCTTGTGACCTTTATCGGTGGTCTGTACTTCATTACGCATCACAAGAAAGAAGAGTCCGAGACGCTGCAAAGCCAGAAAGTGACCGGAAACGGACTACCTCCAAAACCGGAAGAACGCTGGCGCTACATTAAAGAGCTGGAAAGTCGCCAGCCGGGTGTGCGTGCGCCAACAGAACCTTCTGCCGGTGGTGAAGTAAAAACGCCGGAGCAACTGACACCAGAACAGCGCCAGCTTCTTGAACAAATGCAGGCCGATATGCGCCAGCAGCCAACGCAGTTAGTTGAAGTTCCGTGGAATGAGCAGACGCCAGAACAGCGCCAGCAAACGCTACAACGCCAGCGTCAGGCGCAGCAGTTAGCGGAACAGCAACGCCTGGCTCAGCAGTCACGTACAACCGAACAAAGCTGGCAGCAGCAGACGCGTACGTCGCAAGCCGCACCGGTTCAGTCACAGCCGCGCCAGTCTAAACCGGCTTCTACTCAGCAGCCGTACCAGGATCTGCTGCAAACCCCTGCGCACACGACCGCGCAGTCGAAGCCGCAGCAAGCCGCGCCAGTTGCTCGTGCAGCTGACGCGCCAAAACCGACGGCGGAGAAAAAAGATGAGCGCCGCTGGATGGTACAGTGCGGTTCGTTCAGAGGCGCAGAACAGGCAGAGACGGTACGTGCTCAACTGGCGTTCGAAGGTTTTGACTCGAAAATTACCACCAACAATGGCTGGAATCGTGTGGTCATTGGCCCGGTGAAAGGCAAAGAGAACGCAGACAGCACCCTCAATCGCCTGAAGATGGCGGGTCATACAAACTGCATTCGGCTCGCCGCCGGGGGTTGAAACCCTCAAAATCCCCCCCATTTATAATTGCATTATGCCCCGTACTTTTGTACGGGGTTTGTACTCTGTATTCGTAACCAAGGGGTCAGCTCGTGACAACTATAGTAAGCGTACGCCGTAACGGCCATGTGGTCATCGCTGGTGATGGTCAGGCCACGTTGGGCAATACCGTAATGAAAGGCAACGTGAAAAAGGTCCGCCGTCTGTACAACGACAAAGTCATCGCGGGCTTTGCGGGCGGTACTGCGGATGCTTTTACGCTGTTCGAACTGTTTGAACGTAAACTGGAAATGCATCAGGGCCATCTGGTTAAAGCTGCCGTTGAACTGGCAAAAGACTGGCGTACCGATCGCATGTTGCGCAAACTTGAAGCACTGCTGGCAGTCGCGGATGAAACCGCTTCGCTGATCATCACCGGTAATGGTGACGTAGTGCAGCCAGAAAACGATCTTATTGCTATCGGCTCCGGCGGACCTTATGCCCAGGCGGCGGCGCGCGCACTGTTAGAAAACACTGAACTGAGTGCTCGTGAAATTGCTGAAAAGGCGTTGGATATTGCAGGCGACATTTGCATCTATACCAACCATTTCCATACCATCGAAGAATTAAGCTACAAAGCGTAAGGATCTCCCATGTCTGAAATGACCCCACGCGAAATCGTCAGCGAACTTGATAAGCACATCATTGGCCAGGATAACGCCAAGCGTTCCGTGGCGATTGCACTGCGTAACCGCTGGCGTCGTATGCAGCTCAACGAAGAGCTGCGCCATGAAGTGACCCCGAAAAATATCCTGATGATCGGCCCGACTGGCGTCGGTAAAACTGAAATCGCCCGCCGCCTGGCAAAACTGGCAAACGCGCCGTTCATCAAAGTTGAAGCGACCAAATTCACCGAAGTCGGTTATGTGGGTAAAGAAGTCGATTCTATCATCCGCGATCTGACCGATGCCGCCGTGAAAATGGTGCGTGTACAAGCTATCGAGAAAAACCGTTATCGCGCGGAAGAACTGGCAGAAGAACGTATTCTCGACGTGCTGATCCCACCAGCTAAAAACAACTGGGGACAGACCGAACAGCAGCAGGAGCCGTCCGCTGCCCGTCAGGCATTCCGCAAAAAACTGCGTGAAGGCCAGCTCGATGACAAAGAAATCGAGATCGATCTTGCCGCAGCACCGATGGGCGTTGAAATTATGGCGCCTCCGGGAATGGAAGAGATGACCAGCCAGTTGCAGTCCATGTTCCAGAACCTGGGCGGTCAGAAGCAAAAAGCGCGTAAGTTGAAAATCAAAGACGCCATGAAGCTGCTGATTGAAGAAGAAGCGGCGAAACTGGTTAACCCGGAAGAACTGAAGCAAGACGCTATCGACGCCGTTGAACAACACGGGATCGTGTTTATCGACGAAATCGACAAAATCTGTAAGCGCGGCGAGTCTTCTGGTCCGGATGTTTCTCGTGAAGGCGTTCAGCGTGACCTGCTGCCGCTGGTAGAAGGTTGCACCGTTTCTACCAAACACGGGATGGTCAAAACTGACCACATTCTGTTTATCGCTTCTGGTGCATTCCAGGTAGCGAAACCGTCTGACCTGATCCCGGAACTGCAAGGTCGTCTGCCGATCCGCGTCGAACTCCAGGCGCTGACCACCAGCGACTTCGAGCGCATTCTGACCGAGCCGAATGCCTCTATCACCGTGCAATACAAAGCACTGATGGCGACTGAAGGCGTGAATATCGAATTTACGGATTCCGGTATTAAGCGTATCGCGGAAGCGGCATGGCAGGTGAACGAATCTACCGAAAACATCGGTGCACGTCGTTTACATACCGTTCTGGAGCGTTTGATGGAAGAGATTTCCTACGACGCCAGCGATTTAAGCGGTCAAACTATCACCATTGACGCAGATTATGTGAGCAAACATCTGGATGCGTTGGTGGCAGATGAAGATCTGAGCCGTTTTATCCTATAATCGCGTTCAATCATTTTCATCATTGTTTGATGGGGCTGAAAGGCCCCATTTTTATTGGCGCGTATTATGACTGAACAACAAATTAGCCGAACTCAGGCGTGGCTGGAAAGTTTACGACCTAAAACCCTCCCCCTCGCCTTTGCTGCAATTATCGTCGGGACAGCACTGGCATGGTGGCAAGGTCACTTCGATCCACTGGTCGCCCTGCTGGCACTGATTACCGCCGGACTGCTTCAAATTCTCTCTAACCTCGCCAATGATTACGGCGATGCCGTCAAAGGCAGCGACAAACCTGACCGTATCGGGCCGCTACGTGGTATGCAAAAAGGGGTTATTACCCAGCAAGAGATGAAACGGGCGCTCATCATTACCGTCGTGCTCATCTGTCTCTCCGGACTGGCGCTGGTCGCAGTGGCGTGCCATACGCTGACCGATTTTGTCGGCTTCCTGATTCTGGGCGGTTTGTCGATCATCGCCGCTATCACCTACACCGTGGGCAATCGCCCTTATGGTTATATCGGTCTGGGTGATATTTCCGTACTGGTTTTCTTTGGCTGGTTGAGCGTGATGGGGAGCTGGTATTTGCAGGCGCATACGTTGATTCCGGCATTGATCCTTCCGGCGACCGCCTGTGGCCTGCTGGCAACAGCGGTTCTGAACATTAACAACCTGCGTGATATCAATAGCGACCGCGAGAATGGCAAAAACACGCTGGTGGTGCGCTTAGGTGCAGTAAACGCACGTCGTTACCATGCCTGCCTGCTGATGGGCTCACTGGTGTGCCTGACGCTGTTTAATCTCTTTTCGCTGCACAGCCTGTGGGGCTGGTTGTTCCTGCTGGCAACGCCGTTATTGGTGAAACAGGCTCGTTATGTGATGCGTGAAATGGATCCGGTAGCGATGCGACCAATGCTGGAACGCACTGTCAAGGGCGCATTACTGACTAACTTGCTGTTTGTTTTAGGGATATTCCTAAGCCAGTGGGCAGCATAACTGACAAATATCAATTAACAATTGATGATTTTGCCAACAACCCACATAGCGCGATATACTGAAAATTCTCGCAGCAACTGAATGTTAAGCCTATGAAATACGATACTTCCGAGCTTTGTGACATCTATCAAGAAGATGTCAACGTCGTGGAACCGCTGTTCTCCAACTTTGGTGGACGGGCGTCGTTTGGCGGACAAATCATCACGGTAAAATGTTTCGAGGACAACGGGTTGCTGTATGATCTGCTCGAACAGAATGGTCGTGGTCGTGTTCTTGTCGTCGATGGCGGTGGTTCTGTTCGTCGCGCACTGGTCGATGCTGAACTGGCGCGTCTGGCAGTACAAAATGAATGGGAAGGGCTGGTCATTTACGGCGCGGTGCGTCAGGTAGATGATCTGGAAGAGTTAGATATCGGCATCCAGGCGATGGCGGCAATTCCGGTCGGTGCTGCTGGCGAAGGCATTGGCGAAAGCGATGTCCGCGTCAACTTTGGCGGCGTCACCTTCTTCTCCGGCGACCATCTCTACGCCGACAATACCGGGATTATTCTTTCTGAAGATCCGCTGGATATCGAGTGATAAAAAAGGCACCGTAAGGTGCCTTTTTTCTGCGTTACCTGTTGGCCTACACAGTAAATCAATTACGCGAAAGATGAAGCGTAATCAGACCTCTTCCATGCGACCCAGCAGAGCCTGCAGACGTTCCTGCCAGCCGTTCTGCTGTTCTTTCAGATGGTTGTTCTCACGCTCCAGCTCTTCACGCTGATGCTGGGCATTCTGAACTTCCTGCGACAGTGAGTTGTTTTTTTCTTTCAGCTCTTCGATTTCCATCTGCAACAAAGTGATGGTATCAATCGCCTGCTGTACTTTTGCTTCCAGTTTCTCGAACACTTCTAATGACATTGTCATACCTCTCCTGAATTGCAAGGCGTTGATGGATATAAATCCTCGTCCCGATTATCGGTGACGCCTTAATAAATACGTGCGCGTTTTCGTTAGCTCCGATTGTATGAAGCCGCGCTATCTCTGTCCAGCAGCATGCCTTGCAGATTCCAGTTTGCCACACTTTTCATCCTTCTCCTGGTGACATAATCCACACGAATCGAAAATGTTAAAAAATTTGTTGCAAGAATAATTTAACAAACGTGCATCATGTAAGAAAATATGAAAGAAATGGCGCGATAACGCTCATTTTATGACGCGGCACACACATTTTGATTTCGATATTTCTCGTTTTTGCTCGTTAACGATAAATTCACAGGATGCCTACAAGCATCGTGAACGTCAGTGACTTTCACGCTTACAACAAACATTAACTCTTCAGGATCCGATTATGAGTCAAACATCAACCTTGAAAGGCCAGTGCATTGCCGAATTCCTAGGGACCGGGTTGTTGATTTTTTTCGGTGTGGGTTGCGTTGCAGCACTTAAAGTCGCTGGTGCGTCTTTTGGTCAGTGGGAAATCAGTGTCATATGGGGACTAGGGGTGGCAATGGCCATCTACCTGACCGCAGGGGTTTCCGGCGCGCATCTTAATCCCGCTGTCACTATTGCGTTGTGGCTGTTTGCCTGTTTCGACAAGCGAAAAGTTATTCCTTTTATCATTTCACAAGTTGCCGGTGCTTTCTGCGCTGCGGCATTAGTTTACGGGCTTTACTACAATTTATTCCTCGACTTCGAACAGACCCATCATATTGTTCGCGGCAGCGTCGAAAGTGTTGATCTGGCGGGCACATTCTCTACTTACCCTAACCCTCATATCAATTTTGTGCAGGCTTTCGCAGTTGAAATGGTGATTACCGCTATTCTGATGGGGCTGATCCTGGCGCTCACGGACGATGGTAACGGTGTACCGCGTGGGCCATTGGCACCGTTGTTGATTGGTCTACTGATTGCGGTCATCGGCGCATCTATGGGGCCATTGACGGGCTTTGCCATGAACCCAGCGCGTGACTTCGGTCCGAAAGTCTTTGCCTGGCTGGCGGGCTGGGGCAAGGTCGCCTTTACTGGCGGCAGAGACATTCCTTACTTCCTTGTGCCGCTTTTTGGCCCTATCGTTGGCGCGATTGTAGGTGCATTTGCCTACCGCAAACTGATTGGCCGCCATTTGCCTTGCGATATCTGTGTTGTGGAAGAAAAGGAGATCACAACTCCTTCAGAACAAAAAGCTTCACTGTAATGTGACTACGGGACAATTAAACATGACTGAAAAAAAATATATCGTTGCGCTCGACCAGGGCACCACCAGCTCCCGCGCAGTCGTGATGGATCACGATGCCAATATCATTAGCGTGTCACAGCGCGAATTTGAGCAAATCTACCCAAAACCAGGCTGGGTAGAACACGACCCAATGGAAATCTGGGCCACCCAAAGCTCTACGCTGGTAGAAGTGCTGGCGAAAGCCGATATCAGTTCCGATCAAATTGCAGCTATTGGGATTACTAACCAGCGAGAAACCACTATCGTCTGGGAAAAAGAAACCGGCAAGCCTATCTATAACGCCATTGTCTGGCAGTGCCGTCGTACCGCTGAGATCTGCGAGCATCTCAAACGCGATGGCATGGAAGAGTACATTCGTAATAACACCGGTCTGGTCATTGACCCGTACTTCTCTGGCACCAAAGTGAAGTGGATCCTCGACCATGTGGAAGGCTCCCGCGAGCGTGCGCGTCGTGGTGAACTGCTGTTTGGTACGGTTGATACCTGGCTTATCTGGAAAATGACTCAAGGTCGCGTTCACGTGACCGATTACACCAACGCGTCTCGCACCATGTTGTTCAACATCCATACTCTGGACTGGGACGACAAAATGCTCGACGCACTGGATATCCCGCGCGAGATGCTGCCAGAAGTGCGTCGCTCTTCGGAAGTATACGGTCAGACCAACATCGGCGGTAAAGGCGGCACGCGTATTCCGATCGCCGGGATCGCGGGTGATCAGCAGGCGGCGCTATTCGGTCAGTTGTGCGTTAAAGAAGGGATGGCGAAGAATACCTATGGTACAGGCTGCTTTATGTTGATGAATACCGGTGAGAAAGCGGTGACATCAGAAAACGGCCTGCTGACCACCATCGCCTGTGGCCCGACTGGCGAAGTGAACTATGCGCTGGAAGGCGCGGTATTTATGGCGGGCGCATCGATTCAGTGGTTGCGCGATGAGATGAAGCTGATTAGCGATGCCGACGATTCCGAATACTTTGCCACCAAAGTGCAAAATACCAACGGCGTATATGTCGTTCCGGCCTTTACCGGTCTGGGCGCGCCGTACTGGGATCCGTATGCGCGCGGGGCGATTTTCGGTCTGACTCGTGGGGTGAATGCTAACCACATCATCCGCGCGACGCTGGAGTCGATTGCTTATCAGACGCGTGACGTACTGGAAGCAATGCAGGCCGACTCCGGTATTCGTCTGCACGCACTGCGCGTGGATGGCGGCGCGGTGGCGAACAATTTCCTGATGCAGTTCCAGTCTGACATCCTCGGCACTCGCGTTGAGCGCCCGGAAGTGCGCGAAGTGACCGCATTGGGTGCAGCGTATCTTGCTGGTCTGGCGGTTGGCTTCTGGCAGAACCTTGACGAGCTGCAAGAGAAAGCGGTGATTGAACGCGAGTTCCGCCCTGGCATTGAAACCACCGAGCGTAATTACCGTTACGCTGGCTGGAAAAAAGCGGTTAAACGCGCGATGGCGTGGGAAGAACACGAGGAGTGATGCCAGGCATCTGACCAATTGCCTGATGCTCATCGCCTGATGCGACGCTGACGCGTCTTATCAGGCCTACGAGGCGGATACATATCCGGCATCATACAGACTCTGAAACCGTGCGGGGGCAACCCCGCACACATCAATAATCCCGCCCTTCCCCTGTGCTACACTTCGCGCCATTCCTTACTGCTTAGAGTTTGCTATGAGACGAGAACTTGCCATCGAATTTTCCCGCGTCACCGAATCTGCGGCGCTGGCTGGCTACAAATGGTTAGGACGCGGCGATAAAAACACCGCTGACGGCGCGGCGGTAAACGCCATGCGTATTATGCTCAACCAGGTCAACATTGACGGCACCATCGTCATTGGTGAAGGCGAAATCGACGAAGCACCGATGCTCTACATTGGTGAAAAAGTCGGTACTGGTCGCGGCGATGCGGTAGATATTGCTGTTGACCCAATTGAAGGCACGCGCATGACGGCGATGGGTCAGGCTAACGCGCTGGCAGTGCTGGCTGTCGGCGATAAAGGCTGCTTCCTTAATGCGCCGGATATGTATATGGAAAAGCTGATCGTCGGACCGGGAGCTAAGGGCACCATTGATCTGAATCTGCCGCTGGCGGATAACCTGCGCAATGTTGCAGCGGCACTCGGCAAACCGTTAAGCGAACTGACGGTCACTATTCTGGCGAAACCGCGCCACGACGCGGTTATCGCAGAAATGCAGCAACTCGGCGTGCGCGTATTTGCTATTCCAGATGGCGATGTCGCAGCCTCGATTCTCACCTGTATGCCAGACAGTGAAGTTGACGTGCTGTACGGTATTGGCGGTGCGCCGGAAGGCGTGGTTTCAGCGGCGGTGATCCGCGCATTAAATGGCGACATGAATGGTCGTCTGCTGGCTCGTCATGACGTCAAAGGTGACAACGAAGAGAATCGTCGCATTGGCGAACAGGAGCTGGCACGCTGCAAAGCGATGGGCATTGAAGCGGGTAAAGTGCTGCGTCTGGGCGATATGGCGCGTAGCGATAACGTCATCTTCTCTGCCACCGGTATCACCAAAGGCGATCTGCTGGAAGGGATTAGCCGCAAAGGCAATATCGCCACCACCGAAACGCTGCTAATCCGTGGCAAATCCCGCACTATTCGCCGTATTCAGTCCATCCATTATCTGGATCGTAAAGACCCGGAAATGCAGGAACACATTCTCTGATTGATTTGATCGATTGAGCCTTCCAGTCCTTCGGGACTGGAATTTTTTTGTCCGGAGAACGAAGATAAGGCAAGTCAATCAAAACAGGAGAGAAACATGGCTGATTGGGTAACAGGCAAAGTCACTAAAGTGCAGAACTGGACCGACGCCCTGTTTAGTCTCACCGTTCACGCCCCTGTGCATCCATTTACCGCCGGGCAATTCACCAAACTTGGCCTTGAAATTGACGGCGAACGCGTCCAGCGCGCTTACTCTTACGTTAATTCGCCCGACAATCCCGACCTGGAGTTTTACCTGGTCACCGTCCCCGATGGCAAATTAAGCCCGCGACTGGCGGCACTAAAACCGGGTGACGAAGTGCAGGTGGTTAGCGAAGCGGCTGGCTTCTTTGTACTGGATGAAGTACCAGATTGTGAAACGCTATGGATGCTGGCAACCGGTACAGCGATTGGCCCTTATTTGTCGATTCTGCAATTAGGCAAAGATTTAGATCGCTTCAAAAATCTGGTACTGGTTCACGCCGCGCGTTACGCCGCCGACTTAAGCTATTTGCCACTGATGCAGGAACTGGAAAAACACTACGAAGGAAAACTGCGCATTCAGACGGTTGTCAGTCGGGAAACGGCTGCGGGCTCACTCACCGGGAGAATACCGGCGTTAATTGAAAGCGGTGAGCTGGAAAACGCGGTTGGACTGCCAATGAATAAAGAAACCAGCCATGTGATGCTGTGTGGTAATCCGCAGATGGTACGTGATACGCAACAACTGCTGAAAGAGACCCGGCAGATGACGAAACATTTACGTCGCCGACCGGGTCACATGACAGCGGAGCATTACTGGTAAGCGGTTACTTGTCGATAAATGGCACGATCAAGAGATCCGCACTCAACTTATTGATCATCCCGCGATATGCCGGCATCAAACGGTTGATAAACGAGTGGTGATGACCACAGACAAGGAGGTCACACTGCTCTTTTTGCATAATTTCCAGCAGTGTTTCCGGCATTTCTCCGCGCTCAATGCGCAGTTTCGTTTTCGGCCACTGAATATTTTTCGTCAGCTTATACAGTTTGTTATCCGACTTATCTTTCAACAGTTGAAGAATATCTTCTGTTGCGGGGAAGTAGATACCCGGATACAACTCACTTAAGCCATCATCAATATGAATTAACGTCAGATGAGCGTCATTATGTCTGGCGAGATCCAGGGCTTTGTTCACCAGTAGGGCATCTTCTTCATTCCCGGAAATTGCCACGCCAATGTGTTTATAAGCCATGTTTAACTCCATTAACCAAGTGAACGCAGTGATAACTCAAAAATAATCATCTCGGCCTGGCATGAGAAGGTGAAAGCTGCATCAAGCTCGACTTGCCCCTCCAGATCTTTAATCTTATAGGCCACGCTGGCACCTTCATCCGCAGAGGATGCAGTGGCTGCAAGCTCTTTCAGTTTGGTCATAAAGGACTCGGCTTCTTCGCGGGTAGCAAAAAAGCGCGAAAGTTTGCTGGTACAGTTGTCGTTATCAATCACCGTACCGATATCAATCGCACATCCTTTAGTACTGCATTTATCTACGACATCTTTCATAGGGCACCTCTGTATATTCGCCTCTCTGTCGATTGCCACTTAAGAATAATGCGCCGTTAAGGGAAGAACAAACAAGTAATGATCTTATGGATTACCATTTTTTTTGATATTGATTAAGGTGAGGAAATGAGGGAGATTTTCCGGGTATCGTCATTTGCAATATGGAAATAACGATACCGGATAAAAATAGCAATAAGAGATATATTGCAGATTAATGGCTTGATTTATTCTCAGACTTATACTTTACGTCCAGGGTGTCTTTACCAAATTTATTTTCGCCCTGGGTGCCGACAAATGCGCCAAGATCGATAAGCATCATCACCAGAATCAACGTCGGAATAAACCGCCCCACCGCCCATTGCCACACGCCCGGTAAAATCGCCCAGTTACCCGCCAGAAGCATCCACGCTACAATCATCAGAAATGCCCATGCGCCAGAACGCCCACGATCGTGCAGTCGTTTCACCGTCACTGCCGCTGTCGGCCATAGCAGGCACACAAGGCAAAAAGCGGCTGTCTGGATATCGAGTAATTCTTTAGCCGCCAGTGAGAAAAGCACCAACATGCCAACGATCCAGAGGCCAATCCAAATCCAGAAATCGCGGCGTCCAATACGCCCTTTAAATGAGAATAACCATTGCTGTATGGTCATGTAAGTTCCTTGATGGTTGTCTTTTCCAGGATTCTACCCTTTTGACAAGGGCGACAGATATCGTTTTAATCGAACCCAGTCATAACAAAAGGTACTGCCGATGAAGTCAGGGTGTTCAGTGTTTTTTCTCTTATCTGCCGTGTTATCCGTTAGTGCAACGGTGCACGCACAATCGCCTGGCACGGCAACGACAGCGCCCTACCTGCTGGCTGGCGCCCCCACTTTCGATCTCTCCATCAGCCAGTTTCGAGAAGACTTTAACAGCCAGAACCCCAATCTGCCACTGAACGAATTTCGTGCCATCGACAGCAGCCCCGACAAAGCCAACCTGACTCGCGCCGCCAGTAAAATTAACGAGAACTTGTATGCTTCCACGGCGCTTGAGCGCGGCACCTTAAAAATCAAAAGCATTCAAATTACCTGGCTGCCAATCCAGGGGCCAGAGCAAAAAGCCGCTAAAGCGAAAGCCCAGGAATACATGGCAGCAATGATCCGCACACTCACCCCGCTGATGACCAAAACACAAAGTCAGAAAAAGCTGCAGTCACTCCTTACGGCGGGGAAAAACAAACGTTACTACACTGAGACAGAAGGCGCGTTGCGCTATGTTGTCGCGGACAACGGCGAAAAGGGGCTGACCTTCGCTGTTGAACCGATTAAGCTGGCGCTATCTGAAACGCTGGAAGGGTTGAATAAATGACAAAAAGCAAAGCCTTTGCGCCGATGAATCTCTATACTGTTTCACAGACCTGCTGCCCTGCGGGGCGGCCATCTTCCTTTATTCGCTTATAAGCGTGGAGAATTAAAATGCGACATCCTTTAGTGATGGGTAACTGGAAACTGAACGGCAGCCGCCACATGGTTCACGAGCTGGTTTCTAACCTGCGTAAAGAGCTGGCAGGTGTTGCTGGCTGTGCGGTTGCAATCGCACCACCGGAAATGTACATCGATATGGCGAAGCGTGAAGCTGAAGGCAGCCACATCATGTTGGGTGCGCAGAACGTGGATCTGAACCTGTCCGGCGCATTCACCGGTGAAACTTCTGCCGCTATGCTGAAAGACATCGGCGCACAGTACATCATCATCGGTCACTCTGAACGTCGTACTTACCACAAAGAGTCTGACGAACTGATCGCGAAAAAATTCGCTGTGCTGAAAGAGCAAGGTCTGACTCCGGTTCTGTGCATCGGTGAAACTGAAGCTGAGAACGAAGCGGGCAAAACTGAAGAAGTTTGCGCACGCCAGATCGACGCGGTGTTGAAAACTCAAGGTGCGGCAGCATTCGAAGGTGCGGTTATCGCTTACGAACCAGTATGGGCAATCGGTACTGGCAAATCTGCAACTCCGGCGCAGGCGCAGGCTGTTCACAAATTCATCCGTGATCACATCGCTAAAGTTGACGCTGACATCGCTGAACAAGTGATCATCCAGTACGGCGGTTCTGTAAACGCGTCTAACGCTGCAGAACTGTTCGCTCAGCCGGACATCGACGGCGCGCTGGTTGGCGGTGCTTCTCTGAAAGCTGACGCCTTTGCGGTGATCGTTAAAGCTGCAGAAGCGGCTAAACAGGCTTAAGTCTGACAAGTGCCGGATTTCACATCCGGCACTTAACTTTCCTTAACTGCTCGCCTTAACGCAAAATCTCACACTGATGGTCCTGAATCTCCTCGGCTGAAGCACGGTTTAGCATCAGCAGATTTCTTTGCGTCGCCAGTAATACAAACGAGTTATCACTCTGTCGTACCATCGCCAGCCCGTAACTTCCCATATGTTCCCGCGCTCCTGGCACTTCTTCCGCCAGCATCATAAACGGACTACGTTGAACCAGTTCGCTTTCCGTTACCCGGCGCGCCAGATATTCATGCCCCTGTAATCCGCCCGGCAGCGGCAACCAGCGACTGCTGATGTTCGCCAGGTTATTATCCAGTTGTTCGCGCACATCAGGACGGATGCAAGAGATATGAATATGAAAATGGTTTTGCGTGCGTCCCGTGCGGGAGTTTATCGCCAACGAGACCGCGCGATCGGGAACCGGCTTACCGTATTTTTTACTCATAAAATCACGCGCCTGCCAGGCCAGCCAAAAGAAGTTCGGCGTTGAAGGATCGGTCAACAAAGGGCTTTCAGTACCGTTAATACGATATGTTGGCATCAACAGATATTGCAGTGGACCGTTAATGTCTTTTAAAACCACATATCCGGCGTTGGGTTTGACTTCCACACATGGCGAAGGATTTTGGTTTTGCTGCTGGTTGGGCAAACATTGCTCAAGGACAATCTTACGTAACACATCCGAATCACCGGTAAATTTCCAGTAGCCGATACCCGCAGCAACGGCGATAACTATCATCACCAAAATGAGAATAACCGTTTTTTTCATCGTTTTTTCCCTGTACCTCAAAGAGATGCAAGGGTAACGCAAAATCGCGACAAATAAAAAACCCGGTCGCGAGATGCCACCGGGTCTGGTTATCGTCAACAAAATTAACGTTTGCTGATTTGGTCAAACGTACCGCCGTTAGAGAAATGCTCTTTTTGCGCTTTCGTCCAGCCGCCGAACTCTTCATCAATGGTGAATAACTTCAGCTTCGGAAAAGCATTTTCATACTTTTTCGCCACGTCAGGATCGCGCGGACGGTAATAGTTTTTGGCTGCAATCTCCTGACCTTCTGGCGAGTAGAGATATTTCAAATAGGCTTCTGCCACCTCTTTGGTGCCTTTTTTCTCCACCACTTTATCGACAACCGACACCGTCGGCTCAGCGAGAATAGACTCACTCGGCGTGACGATTTCGAACTTATCTTTCCCCAGTTCATTTGCTGCCAGCAGAGCTTCGTTTTCCCAGGCAATCAGTACATCGCCAATCCCGCGCTCGACAAAGGTATTCGTTGAACCACGCGCACCGGAGTCCAGCACTTCAACGTTTTTATACAAAGATTGCACAAAATCCTGAGCTTTTGCCTGATCGTTATTGTTGTGGTGCAGGGCATATCCCCACGCCGCCAGATAGTTCCAGCGAGCGCCGCCGGAACTTTTCGGGTTAGGCGTGATCACCGAAACACCCGGTTTAACCAGGTCGTTCCAGTCATGGATTTGCTTCGGGTTGCCCTTACGAACCAGGAAGACAATGGTGGAGGTATACGGCGCGGAGTTATCCGGCAGACGTTTGATCCACTCTTTATCAATTCGACCACGTTCAGCAATCGCATCTACGTCGTAAGCCAGCGCCAGCGTAACAACGTCAGCTTCTATCCCGTTGATTACCGATGTTGCCTGTTTCCCTGAACCACCGTGCGACTGACGAATCACCACGTTATCGCCGGTTTGCTGTTTCCAGTGGGCGCTGAAGGCTTTGTTGTATTGTTCGTATAACTCGCGCGTTGGATCATACGAAACGTTAAGTAACTGAATATCCTTTGCCATCACGCTGGTCGCTGCCAGCAAAAATGTTAACCCTACGCCCCACTTGTTCATCGCCCGGCTCTCTTATGTTGTGTTGTGATAAGTAAAGCGTGCCAGAAGGTGAACCAAACATTAAAGAATAAAAAAAGATTGGCTATAACTTGCGGGTATATGCTGGGGAGTTAAAAAGGCGGAAGAAATCCGCCTCATATTGCTGACAAAGTGCGCTTTGTTCATGCCGGATGCGGCGTGAACGCCTTATCCGGCCTACAAAAGCTTGCAAACTCAATAGATTGCAGAATTCATGTAGGCCTGATAAGCGAAGCGCATCAGGCATTTTTGCTTCTGTCATCGGTTTCAGGCGAAAGAAATCTGCCCGAAATCATTAATACAGTTTTTTCGCGCAGTCCAGCCAGTCACCTTTGAACGGACGCTTCATGTTTTCGATAGCGTCGATGATGTCATGGTGAACCAGTTGTTCGTTCTGAATACCTACGCAACGACCGCCGTAACCTGCCAGTAGCAGTTCAATAGCGTAAGCGCCCATACGGGAAGCCAGAATACGGTCGTAAGGCACCGGAGAACCACCACGCTGGATGTGGCCCAGCACGGTTGCGCGGGTTTCACGACCGGTTTCTTTCTCGATGAAATGCGCCAGTTCGTCAACATCACACATGTGTTCGGTAATCGCCACAATTGCGTGTTTTTTACCTTTCGCGATACCCGCTTTGATTTCATTTACCAGGTCATCGCGGCTGAATTCAACTTCTGGAACCACAACAAATTCACAACCACCGGCAATGGCCGCAGCCAGCGTCAGATCGCCACAGTAACGACCCATCACTTCCACCACGGAAATACGCTGGTGAGAAGAAGAGGTGTCACGCAGACGGTCGATGGCTTCTACAACGGTGCTCAGCGCAGTGAAGAAACCGATAGTGTAGTCAGTGCCTTTGATGTCGTTGTCGATAGTGCCCGGCAGGCCGATGCACGGGAAGCCCATTTCAGTCAGACGCATTGCACCCATGTAGGAACCGTCACCGCCGATAACCACCAGCGCGTCGATACCACGTTTTTTCAGGTTTTCGATAGCCACAGCGCGGATGTTCTCGTCGCGGAATTCCGGGAAGCGCGCAGAACCGAGGAACGTACCACCACGGTTGATCATGTCAGACACGCTGTAACGGTCTAGCTGTACCATACGGTCTTCATACAGACCCAGATAGCCGTCATAAATGCCCATTACTTCCAGACCTTCTGTCAGCGCAGAACGAACAACCCCGCGAATTGCGGCGTTCATGCCTGGCGCATCACCGCCGCTTGTCAACACACCGATTTTCTTAATCATGACTACCTCTGAACTTTGGAATGCAAAATGAAATCTGTTGCCGGAAGTCTTCTTGCACATCGAAGTGATCCAACGAATGTGCAAATAGTATAACAATCACTTCCTGCTGAATTGATTCAGGTCAGGCCAAATGGCGGTATTTTATACACAAAATGCGGGTCTGGCTCTCTTTTATACTGATTATGAAAGCATAGACCGTTTACCCTCCCTGGGTACGACGGAACAGGGGTCCTGATGAATAATCACATCCGATCCCGGAAAACGCCGTAAAATAGCCTGCTCTACCTGATCCGCCACCATATGCGCCTGAACCAAAGGCAGAGAGTCTTCCATTTCCAAATGAATCTGAATAAAGCGGGTCGGCCCTGACTGCCGCGTGCGAAGATCGTGAGCGCCGCTAACTCCCGGCCAGGAAGTCACGATATCAATAATTTCTTGCCGTTCCTCATCGGGCAGCGCGCGATCCAGTAATGACTGTACCGCCTCATACCCCATGCGTAACGCGCTATATAAAATATAGATGCCGATTCCCAATGCAAACAGGGCATCAGCACGATGCCAGCCATACCAGGACAACCCCAGCGCCAGCAGAATCGCACCGTTCATCATAACATCGGACTGATAATGTAGCATATCTGCCCGCACCGCCTGGCTCTGCGTCCTGCGCACGACCCAACGCTGAAACGAAACAAGGATAATCGTACAAATTAGCGCCACAATAGTCACGAGAACCCCGACGCCTGGGTCTGTCATTGGCGTCGGAGAAACCAAATGCTGAATACCAGTCAAAAACAGGAACAGCGCCGAACCGGAGATAAACATACTTTGCGCCAGCGCCGCGAGGGACTCGGCTTTACCGTGACCAAACGAGTGATTGTCGTCGGCAGGTTGCAGCGAGTAACGCACCACCAGTAAATTCGTCAACGACGCGCCAATATCCACCAACGAATCCACCAGCGCGGCAAGAATACTCACCGAACCGGTATACCACCATGCAAAAATTTTAATCAGCAATAGCAGCGAAGCCATCGCCGTCGCAGCAATCGCCGCCCGGCTGACCAGCCGTCCATAAGATTGATTCATAAATACTCCCGCTATCAACTGACGGTAGTATAACGGAAGCAAATCATCTGCAATGCATCAAGCAACAGGCAAATTGAAGATAAAAAAAACCCCCACATCATGTGGGGGAAGACAGGGATGGTGTCTATGGCAAGGAAAACAGGGTTTACTACTGGGAACGTGAGTTGCTACTACTCAATAGCTTCAACGATGAACTTTTTTGCCATTGCGTCACGTCGCGCAACTGCTCCATTCGTTGTTGATGTTTCTCGTTTAAAACCGCTTGCTGCTCTGGCGTTAACAGGTGATACATTTGGTTGCGGACTTTAGCCATCTCAACCTGGCGAGCGATCTGTTCTTTCGCCATTTTTTCTGCCTGAGCGCGCACAGCGTTTTCATCAAAATTTTCTGCGGTGACAAGGCGATGCATTGTCTCCACTTCGCTAACATTAACAGGAGGCTGTTCATGCCGGGCGTGTTGCATAAGATCTCGCATCTGCTGACGCTGATGTTCGGTTAAACTTATGCCGTCGAACATATGGCTCTGCGTACTGCGCTGCGCAAGTTCTTCGCCCGGATGCCAGTTATCGCCTGAACCGACTTCAGCAGCGTGGCTTAATGAACTGACTGCCAGCGTTGAGGCCATGACGGCAGCGGTAACTATGCGCATCATTTGCTCCCAAAATCTTTCTGTCGCGATTCAACGATAGAGAGTTTACGATTCAGGCTGCAAACATGCGTCAGGGGGTGTAAAACAACGTAAAGTCATGGATTAGCGACGTCTGATGACGTAATTTCTGCCTCGGAGGTATTTAAACAATGAATAAAATCCTGTTAGTTGATGATGACCGAGAGCTGACTTCCCTGTTAAAGGAGCTGCTCGAGATGGAAGGCTTCAACGTAATTGTTGCCCACGATGGGGAGCAGGCGCTTGATCTTCTGGACGACAGCATTGATTTACTTTTGCTTGATGTCATGATGCCGAAGAAAAATGGTATCGACACATTGAAGGCACTTCGCCAGACACACCAGACGCCTGTCATTATGTTAACGGCACGCGGCAGTGAACTTGATCGCGTCCTCGGCCTTGAGTTAGGCGCAGATGACTATCTCCCGAAACCGTTTAACGACCGTGAGCTGGTGGCACGTATTCGCGCGATCCTGCGCCGTTCGCACTGGAGCGAGCAACAGCAAAACAACGACAACGGTTCACCTACGCTGGAAGTTGATGCCTTAGTGCTGAATCCTGGCCGTCAGGAAGCCAGCTTCGATGGGCAAACGCTGGAGTTAACCGGTACTGAATTTACCCTGCTCTATTTACTGGCACAGCATCTGGGTCAGGTGGTTTCTCGTGAACATTTAAGCCAGGAAGTGCTGGGCAAACGCCTGACGCCTTTCGACCGCGCTATCGATATGCACATTTCCAACCTGCGTCGTAAACTGCCGGATCGTAAAGACGGTCACCCGTGGTTTAAAACCTTGCGTGGTCGCGGCTATCTGATGGTTTCCGCTTCATGATAGGCAGCTTAACCGCGCGCATTTTCGCCATCTTCTGGCTGACGCTGGCGCTGGTGTTGATGTTGGTTTTGATGTTACCCAAGCTCGATTCACGCCAGATGACCGAGCTTCTGGATAGCGAACAGCGTCAGGGGCTGATGATTGAGCAGCATGTCGAAGCGGAACTGGCGAACGATCCACCCAACGATTTAATGTGGTGGCGCCGTCTGTTCCGTGCCATTGATAAGTGGGCACCACCGGGGCAGCGTTTGTTACTGGTGACCACCGAAGGCCGCGTGATTGGCGCAGAACGCAGCGAAATGCAGATCATTCGCAACTTTATTGGCCAGGCCGATAACGCCGATCACCCGCAGAAGAAAAAGTATGGTCGCGTGGAACTGGTCGGCCCGTTCTCTGTGCGTGATGGCGAAGATAATTACCAACTTTATCTGATTCGTCCGGCCAGCAGTTCTCAATCCGATTTCATTAACTTACTGTTTGACCGCCCGCTATTACTGCTGATTGTCACCATGCTGGTCAGTACGCCGCTGCTGTTGTGGTTGGCCTGGAGTCTGGCAAAACCGGCGCGTAAGCTGAAAAATGCTGCCGATGAAGTCGCCCAGGGAAACTTACGCCAGCATCCGGAACTGGAAGCGGGGCCACAGGAATTTCTTGCCGCAGGTGCCAGTTTTAACCAGATGGTCACCGCGCTGGAGCGCATGATGACCTCCCAGCAGCGCCTGCTTTCTGATATCTCTCACGAGCTGCGCACGCCGCTGACGCGTCTGCAACTGGGTACGGCGTTACTGCGCCGTCGTAGTGGTGAAAGTAAGGAACTGGAGCGTATTGAAACCGAAGCGCAACGTCTGGACAGCATGATCAACGACCTGTTGGTGATGTCACGTAATCAGCAGAAAAACGCGCTGGTGAGCGAGACCATCAAAGCCAACCAGTTGTGGAGCGAAGTGCTGGATAACGCAGCGTTCGAAGCGGAGCAGATGGGCAAGTCGTTTACCGTTAACTTCCCGCCTGGGCCATGGCCGCTGTACGGCAACCCGAACGCCCTGGAAAGTGCGCTGGAAAACATTGTTCGTAATGCCCTGCGTTATTCCCATACGAAGATTGAAGTGGGCTTTGCGGTAGATAAAGACGGTATCACCATTACGGTGGATGACGATGGTCCTGGCGTCAGCCCGGAAGATCGCGAACAGATTTTCCGTCCGTTCTATCGCACCGACGAAGCACGCGATCGTGAATCTGGCGGTACGGGTCTGGGGCTGGCGATTGTCGAAACCGCCATTCAGCAGCACCGTGGTTGGGTTAAAGCTGAAGACAGCCCGCTGGGCGGTTTACGGCTGGTAATTTGGCTGCCGCTGTATAAGCGGAGTTAAACTCCGCGCAGGCCGGATAGGCGTTTACGCCGTATCCGGCATTTGAGCAGAATGCCTGATGCGACGCTGGTCGCGTCTTATCAGGCCTACTCTTCGGGGGTTATTTCCCCCACAAACGCCGCGAATTATCTTCAATCTTGCCGCTAAGTCGGCGCTTCTGCATCGTCCGCGTCCAGCTTTTCGACAGCCCGGCAGCGGAGAGTAAACGGTGATACTGCTCGTCATCAAACGGCATATGCCATGCGATAGCTATTGCCTCCTGCACGGTGACATCGCTGACGCGAGAAACCAGCTCCAGCGGCGCATCCGCAGATACCAGCCCCGGCGCAATCACGCTATACAGCCAGCCAACTTTACCGGCGTTTTGCATCAACTGTGCCATATCGCTGATGTCAAAATGATAATTGAGTTTGTAGCACGGAGAGCGCGGCTGGGTGACCTGAATTAATGCCTCACCCCAGCGGAAAATATCGCCAATATAAACATTGCTTTCCGTCAGGCCGTCGGTTGAGAGGTTTTCACCAAACGCAGGCGCAACAAACAAATCTGCCTGTTCAGGAAATTCCCGCGCCCAGTAGAGATAATGCTCACGAGGATAATGACACAGCGCCCTGTCCGGCCCACCGTGAACTATTTTCTCTGCCTGCTCGTCACCTTCCAGACCCAGCTCTGTCAACATCAACTCGCCATCGACCTGGATTTTCGCAATCGCGCTGGGTTTGCTTTCGGGATAAGCCTGTATTTTGCCTGTGTATACATCAACCGGATATCGCATCTGTTCCCTCTCCACCGAGAAATTTCCCCATTAGACCATATTTATTTTACGTCAGGCGCGCAAAATGAGAGCACGGTTCACATGACGACGTCTTAGAAATGTTATCAATGAGATGAATTTGAAACACCATTTCATTATCAGGAGTGTACAACGTGACCGAGCAAACACAGTTTTCTGGCGTCTGGTGCCCTTCCATTACGCCAATGGATAAAGACGGTAATGTGGATCTTAACGGACTGAAGAAGCATCTGCAGCGGCTAACAGAAGCCAATATTGATGTGATATTGCTGATGGGTAGCATTGGTGAATTTGCCTCTTTCACCCTCGAAGAGAGGCTCATGCTTATCCGCGAAGCGCGTTCCATGAGCACATTAAAAATGGTCGCTAACGTTTCTTCCACCTGCACACACGATGTACTGGTAATGGCGCAAGAAGCGTATCGCACAGGCTATGATGCAGTGATGATCCTCCCGCCTTACTACTACGGTCAGACGGCAAAGCAATTATTAAGCTATTTCCGCCATCTGGGGCGCGAATTACAGGGCAAATGGTTCGCATATAACTTCCCGGCAAGAACCGGTTGTGATTTAACCCCTGACCTGGTCGCCACGCTGGCGAGTGAATTTCCTGACTTTGCCGGAATTAAAGATACCGTCGATTGCCAGTCCCACACCCGCAGCATGATTCAGGCAACCCTGGCAGTTCGTTCTGATTTTGCAGTGCTTTCGGGCTATGACGAGTATTACATTCCTAATCTGCTGGCCGGCGGCGCGGGAATAATATCCGGCCTGAACAACGTTATGCCGGAGCTGTTTGTCGAAGCCCGTGAAGCCTTCAAACGCGGAGACCTGGCGACTTTACAAGAGATTCAGCAACAGATTGGCACTTATATGTCCATCTACGCCATTGGTGAGGATTTTGTCACTACTATCAAGACGGTGGTATCGCGTAAGTTTGGCTATTGCACTGGCGTATCACGCAATGCGGGTGGTGAGTTAAGCGAAAGTGAATGTCGAACGATTGATGAAGTCTTTGTCAGATAACGCAAAAGGCCGGATGACTACAAATCATCCGGCCTCTTGATTTATATGGATGGAGATTACTTCACCGTACCCAATATTTCGATTTTCGCCGCTCTGGCTTTAACTTTGCGCGACCAGACAGAAGTCAAAATTGGCACCAGAATCGAGGTCACAATCACTGACGTCGCCACCAGCGAAGTTGCCGCTGGCGCCATTGGTTTAAAGGCGGGGATCATTTCAGCAATCAGTACCGGCGTCGCCACCGCAGCACCGGCAGAACTGGAAGCCGCGATTCCGGCAGTACCATCGCCACCACCAATCAATTTATCCGCAATAATCAACGGAATACCGGTCACGACGATCACCGCCACACCCAGCAAGATCCCCAGCAAACCGGTCTGAGCAATCACGGTTAAATCAATGGTATTGCCCAGCGCAAAGGCAAAGAACGGGATCAGCGTCTGTACGGCTTTGCTGAAAAATTCTCTCAGCTCAGGGTCAAGGTTCCCTAACGCAAAGCCGACGAGGAACGGTAATACCGCACCGACGAAAACATGCGGTTCAAACGATGCAATCCCGGCAGTCCCCAGAATAATCATCGTCATAAGCGGCCCGGATTCCAGCGACATTAATACAAACGCCCCGGCCTCTTCTTTAGTGCCATACTGCTGCATGATCGAAGCGTAAAGTCCGCCGTTGGTCATATCCATCGCCGCCACCAGCGCCAGCGTTGATAGTCCGGCAAAGAATCCAACTTCAACACCATGTTCAGGAATAATGCGTGAAGCAATTGCCGCAACCACCCACGCCACAGCAATTTTAGTTACCACCAGCGTACCGGATTTACGCAATACCGTTCCCGTCGCACTTAATTTTATCGATGCCCCCATACAGAAAAACCACACCGCCAGAATCGGCACCGTGCCGGTAATCATTCCATTTGTGAATGAACCAAAGTATTTCCCCGCCCCTGGCGAGAAAGTGTGACACAGTGCGCCAAGGAACAACGGGACGAGCATCATCCCTCCCGGGATTTTCTCTATCGTGTGTTTTATCTGCATTTTCATCACCTATCGGCATATTTTTATAGGCTGATGCATAAGTCCTTCACGATGCATCAGTGTTGATGGAAATGAAGATAGACATTCAACAGAGCAATAAAAGTGATCAAAACCACATCAATTGAAACGTTGTTTTATTTTTATAGGATCATTGTTTTTATTTTGAAATTGATCACAAAAAAACCACCGCTATGTGCGATGGTTTGTTTTTTATGCTGAAAAACGGCGTAAACGCCTCATTGCAGCAGGCAATATGCGATTATTTTTTCGCCGCGAAACGTGCCGCAGCTTCGTCCCAGTTCACCACGTTCCAGAACTCTTTGATGTAGTCCGGACGGCGGTTCTGGAATTTCAGGTAGTAAGCGTGTTCCCACACATCCAGACCCAGAACAGGGAAGCCGGAAGCGCCAGAAATGGCTTCGCCCATCAGCGGGGAGTCCTGATTAGCAGTAGAAACCACCGCCAGTTTATCGCCTTTCAGCACCAGCCATGCCCAGCCGGAACCAAAGCGGGAAGCTGCCGCTTTCTCAAATTCTGCTTTGAAGTTATCAACGGAACCGAAATCACGTTCGATAGCCGCTTTCAGGTCGCCCTGCAAAGTCGTGCCTTTTTTCAGGCCTTTCCAGAACAGGCTGTGGTTGGCGTGACCGCCAGCGTTGTTGCGCAGCACGGTTTTTTTGTCTGCTGGCAGCTGATCCAGTTTGGTGATCAGCTCTTCAACCGGCAGGTTGGCGAATTCTGGCAGGCTTTCCAGCGCCGCATTGGCGTTGTTGACGTAGGCCTGATGGTGTTTGGTGTGGTGGATTTCCATGGTCTGCTTATCGAAGTGCGGTTCCAGGGCATCGTAAGCATACGGCAGGGATGGCAGGGTATAGCTCATATTCATCTCCAGTATTGTCGGGCGGCCGATTGTTAATGCCGCGTAAGCAGTTGGTTCATTATAGTTAATTAAATGATATTGAAAATGATTATCAATGCCGTACTTTTCATAGGGGAATGGTTTTGCAGGCAAATGTCCGAGATGTGAACCAAATCACCCACTTAATGCCGTGATTGCCAGTAAATCGACAACGGCGGCAACAGGCGAAAGGTTAATCGACAGCACGATTTTTACACTCATCTCGTCGGAGATGTGACGCGACGAAAAAATGATGAGGATAAGAAGATGAGTAACGCGATTACGATGGGGATATTTTGGCATTTGATCGGCGCGGCCAGTGCAGCCTGTTTTTACGCTCCGTTCAAAAAAGTAAAAAAGTGGTCATGGGAAACCATGTGGTCAGTCGGTGGGATTGTTTCGTGGATTATTCTGCCGTGGGCCATCAGCGCCATGCTACTACCTGATTTCTGGGCATATTACAGCTCGTTCAGCCTCTCTACCCTGCTGCCTGTTTTTCTGTTCGGCGCTATGTGGGGGATTGGTAATATCAACTACGGCCTGACCATGCGTTATCTCGGCATGTCGATGGGGATAGGTATCGCCATTGGCATTACGTTGATCGTCGGTACGCTGATGACGCCAATTATCAACGGTAATTTCGATGTGCTGATTAACACCGACGGTGGGCGCATGACGTTGCTCGGCGTGCTGGTGGCGCTGATTGGCGTGGGGATTGTGACTCGCGCCGGGCAGTTGAAAGAGCGCAAAATGGGCATTAAAGCCGAAGAGTTCAACCTGAAGAAAGGGCTGGCGCTGGCGGTAATGTGCGGCATTTTCTCTGCCGGGATGTCTTTTGCGATGAACGCAGCAAAACCGATGCATGAAGCGGCTGCCGCGCTGGGTGTTGATCCACTGTATGTTGCTCTGCCAAGCTATGTTGTCATCATGGGCGGCGGCGCGATCATCAACCTCGGTTTCTGTTTTATTCGTCTGGCAAAAGTGAAAGATTTGTCGCTAAAAGCCGACTTCTCGCTGGCAAAACCGCTGATCATCCACAACGTATTGCTCTCGGCACTGGGGGGTTTGATGTGGTATCTGCAATTCTTTTTCTATGCCTGGGGACACGCCCGCATTCCGGCGCAGTATGACTACATCAGTTGGATGCTGCATATGAGTTTCTACGTATTGTGTGGCGGTATCGTCGGGCTGGTGCTGAAAGAGTGGAACAATGCGGGACGCCGTCCGGTTACCGTATTGAGCCTCGGTTGTGTGGTGATTATTGTCGCCGCCAACATCGTCGGCATGGGCATGGCGAGTTAATCTTTCCGGGAATTGCGATGACGCCACTGGCTGGGCGTCATCCCGGTTTCCCGGGTAAACACCACCGAAAAGTAGTTACTGTCTTCAAAGCCACATTCTGTCGAAATATCACTGATTAACAGGCGGCTATGCTGGAGAAGATATTGCGCATGGCACACTCTGACCTGCCGCAGATATTGATTGATGGTCATGCCGGTCTGCTGGCGAAATTGCTGACGCAAAACGCGCTCACTGCACGATGCCTCATCACAAAATTTATCCAGCGCAAAAGGACTTTTCAGGCTGGCCGCCAGCCGGGTAATCAGCTTATCCAGCAACGTTTCGCTGGATGTTGGCGGTAATGAATCACTGGTGTAGCGATGGCGTTTCAAAAGCATCACCAACTGCCCGAACAGTAACTCCGCCATTTCGTTGGCAAACGGCGCGGGCTGACTGCTCTCGTGCTCAAGCTGCCCGATGACCTGCCGCACCTGCGCCATGCCCGCACTACCTAAACGCCAGTGTGGTTGTTCTGCGCTGGCGTTAAACCCCGGAATCGTCCCCTGCCAGTCGAGATTAAGTGTCAGCCGCTCCGGGCAATAAATAACGTTCTGCAAAACCAGATCGTTAACGGAAGCGTAGGAGTGTTTATCGTCTGCGTGGATATAAAAGAGATCGCCACGGGTAATACGATGAGGACGGTCGTTGAGCACGTGCAAACCGTTACCGCGCCAGACGATCACCAGTTCACAAAAATCATGTGTATGCTCGGCAAAGACATCCTGCGGGTAACGATCAGCAACCGCGACCGCCTGCTGTTCGCTGGCAAAAAAATCTTTTTTACGAAGGACAAACTGATGAACCACCGTGCCACCTCAGCCGGAAGACGCGTTTGATTATTCATAAACTGGCGTGGAAATACGTTGAGAAGATTCGCGTTATTGCAGAAAGCCATCCCGCCGCTGGCGAATATCGCGTGGTGACCAGTTAAACTCACGGCGAAACAGCGTCGAAAAGTGGTTACTGTCGCTGAATCCGCAGCGATATGCGATTTCGGTCACGCTGTCCTCGCTATGACGTAACAGATGACGCGCCTTCACCAACCGTAAACGGTTAAGGTAACGCTGGGGCGTCAAACCGGTTTGCTGTTTTAGCTGACGATGCAACGTGCGTAGTGACAGAGAAAATTGATCCGCCATCATTTCCCAATTCACCTCGTCGGCAAAATGCTCTTCCAGCCAGGCCAACAACAAGTTCAGGCGCGATTCGCGACTTTCCATGCTCTCCTGCAAACTGTTTCTACGCAGCAAGAGCAGTAATTGCATAAACAAAATCTCACCGCTGGCTTTCGAGGGTAAATCATTCGTTCTGTCCTGCTGTTCCAGTTGCGAAACCAGCTGCCGTACCTGCTGCAATATGCTGTGGCTCACGCGCCAATGGGACGGATATTGCCCGTCTTGCTCTTGCGGCAGAAGCTGATGCAGCCCGGCAAGAAACTGAAATCTATCCGGAGAGCGATACAGCACATTGGTCAAATACAGATTGTCCGTATGTTCGTATAAATGCCGATCATGATCGCGCACGAAACAGATTGTTCCACCGGAGATGGTATAAGGCTGCCCATTGAAAATGTGGATACCCGTGCCATGTTCGACAATCACAATCTCATGGAAATCATGGTGATGTTCAGGAAAATCCCCCTGTGGAAGCCGGGGTTCTATTGCCACAGACACGTTACCAGACGGAAAAAAATCCACGCAATGTAATACGTCCATATAAGCCTCCTGATGCCGTCAACATGGCGGAATAGTAATCAAGCGATTTGGTTCTTACCTTAAATTTTCGACAGCAAAACACGTAAAAAATGTCGATTTTTCAAGATAAAGCGTGATTTTTCAGAAAATGCGGCAAACATCACACCACCACATTTCTGAAAATTATGAACGCCATCACGTTCATCTTTCCCTGGTTGCCAGCGGTGTATTTTCCTGTCAGTAACGAGAAGGTAGCGAAGTCGGGTGCTTCTTAGACTGGGCGTAATGAAACCTAGAAGGATCTCATTATGACCTTTCGCTACTGCGTCGCCGTTGATCTTGGCGCATCCAGTGGGCGCGTAATGCTGGCGCGTTACCACCGTGAATGTCGCAGCCTGACGCTGCGTGAAATCCATCGTTTTACCAATGGGCTGTATTACCAGAGCGGTTATGCCACCTGGGATGTCGATAGTCTGGAAAACGCCATTCGCCTTGGGTTAAACAAGGTGTGCGAGGAAGGGATTCATATCGATAGCATCGGCATTGATACCTGGGGCGTAGACTATGTGCTGCTGGATCAACACGGTCAGCGCGTCGGTTTACCGATTTCCTATCGCGATAGCCGCACTAACGGACTGATGACATTGGCACAGCAGCAAATTGGCAAACGCGATATTTATCAGCATAGCGGCATCCAGTTTCTGCCCTTCAATACAATCTATCAGCTACGTGCGCTGACGGAGCAACAACCTGAACTTATTCCACAAATCGCTCACGCTCTGCTGATGCCGGATTACTTTAGTTATCGTCTGACCGGCAAGATGAACTGGGAATACACCAACGCCACCACCACGCAACTGGTCAATATCAATAGCGACGACTGGGACGAGTCCCTGCTGGCGTGGAGCGGTGCCAACAAAGCCTGGTTTGGTCGCCCGACGCATCCGGGTAATGTCATAGGTCACTGGATTTGCCCGCAGGGTAATGAAATTCCGGTGGTCGCCGTTGCCAGCCATGATACCGCCAGCGCGGTTATCGCCTCGCCGTTAAACGGTTCCCGCGCCGCTTATCTCTCCTCCGGCACCTGGTCATTGATGGGCTTCGAAAGCCAGACGCCATTCACCGATGATGCGGCGCTGGCAGCCAACATCACCAATGAAGGCGGTGCGGAAGGTCGCTATCGGGTGCTGAAAAATATCATGGGTTTATGGCTGCTCCAGCGGGTACTTCAGGAGCGACAAATCAACGATCTCCCGACACTTATCGCCGCGACACAGGCACTCCCGGCCTGTCGCTTCATCATCAATCCCAATGCCGATCGCTTTATTAATCCTGAAGAGATGTGCAGCGAAATTCAGGCAGCGTGTCGGGAAACGGCGCAACTGATCCCAGAAAGTGATGCTGAACTGGCACGCTGTATTTTCGACAGTCTGGCGCTGCTGTATGCCGACGTGCTGCACGAACTGGCGCAGCTACGCAGTGAAGATTTCTCGCAACTGCATATTGTCGGCGGCGGCAGCCAGAACGCGCTGCTCAACCAGTTGTGTGCCGATGCCTGCGGTATTCGGGTGATCGCCGGGCCAGTTGAAGCCTCAACGCTCGGCAATATCGGTATCCAGTTAATGACGCTGGATGAACTCAACAATGTGGATGATTTCCGTCAGGTCGTGAGCGCCACCGCGAATCTGACCACCTTTACCCCTAATCCTGACAGTGAAATTGCCCACTATGTGGCGCGGATTCACTCTACACGACAGACAAAGGAGCTTTGCGCATGACCACACAACTGGAACAGGCCTGGGAACTGGCGAAACAGCGTTTCGCGGCGGTAGGGATTGATGTCGAGGAGGCGCTGCGCCAACTTGATCGCTTACCCGTTTCAATGCACTGCTGGCAGGGCGATGATGTTTCTGGTTTTGAAAATCCGGAAGGTTCGCTGACCGGTGGGATTCAGGCCACTGGCAACTACCCGGGCAAAGCCCGCAATGCCGAAGAGCTACGCGCCGATCTGGAACAGGCTATGCGGCTGATTCCGGGGCCGAAACGGCTTAACTTACATGCGATTTATCTGGAATCAGACACGCCCGTCTCACGCGACCAAATCAAACCAGAGCACTTCAAAAACTGGGTTGAATGGGCGAAAGCCAATCAGCTCGGTCTGGATTTTAACCCCTCCTGTTTTTCGCATCCGCTAAGCGCCGATGGCTTTACGCTTTCCCATGCCAACGACAGTATTCGCCAATTTTGGATTGACCACTGCAAGGCCAGCCGTCGCGTTTCGGCCTATTTTGGCGAGCAACTTGGCACGCCGTCGGTGATGAACATCTGGATACCGGATGGCATGAAAGATATCACCGTTGACCGTCTCGCCCCGCGCCAGCGTTTGCTGGCAGCACTGGATGAAGTGATAAGCGAAAAGCTGAACCCTGCGCACCATATCGACGCGGTAGAGAGCAAATTGTTTGGTATTGGCGCGGAGAGCTACACGGTTGGCTCCAATGAGTTTTACATGGGGTATGCCACCAGCCGCCAGACCGCGCTGTGCCTGGATGCAGGGCACTTCCACCCGACAGAAGTGATTTCCGACAAGATTTCCGCCGCCATGCTGTATGTGCCGCAGTTGCTGCTGCACGTCAGCCGCCCGGTACGCTGGGACAGCGATCACGTGGTGCTGCTGGATGATGAAACCCAGGCGATTGCCAGCGAGATTGTTCGTCATGACCTGTTTGACCGGGTACACATTGGTCTCGACTTCTTCGATGCCTCCATCAACCGCATTGCCGCGTGGGTCATTGGTACGCGCAATATGAAAAAAGCCCTGCTGCGTGCGTTGCTGGAACCTACCGCTGAGCTGCGCAAGCTGGAAGCGGCAGGGGATTACACCGCACGACTGGCGCTACTGGAAGAGCAGAAATCGTTGCCGTGGCAGGCGGTGTGGGAAATGTATTGCCAGCGTCACGATACGCCAGCGGGTAGCGAATGGCTGGAGAGCGTGCGGGCTTATGAGAATACGATTTTGCGTCAGCGTGGGTAAACACCGCCGGATGCGATCCGGTCTACAGATCGAATGACCGTGCGGGCTGTCACCCTCACCCCGGCCCTCTCCCTGAAGGGCGAGGGAGAAAAACATAGCCCCCTCCGGCAACGGAGCTAAACGCCGCACCGTCCCCTCTCCCTGAAAGGACGAGGGAGAAAAACATAGCCCCGTTCGGCAACGGAGCTGAACACCGCTCCGGACAGTCCCCTCGCCCCTACGGGGAGAGGGTTAGGGTGAGGGGAACAAGCCGCATCATGTCTAAACAAGGCAACCTAATTTACAGGAACACAGAACATGCAAAACATTACCCAGTCCTGGTTTATCCAGGGAATGATCAAAGCCACCACCGACGCCTGGCTGAAAGGCTGGGACGAGCGCAACGGCGGCAACCTGACGCTGCGCCTGGATGACGCTGACATCGCGCCATATCACGACAATTTCCACCCACAACCGCGCTATATCCCGCTCAGCCAGCCAATGCCTTTACTGGCAAATACACCGTTTATCGTCACCGGCTCCGGCAAATTCTTCCGCAACGTCCAGCTCGATCCCGCTGCCAATTTAGGCGTCGTAAAGGTCGACAGCGACGGCGCGGGCTACCATATTCTCTGGGGGCTAACCCACGAAGCCGTTCCAACCTCTGAACTTCCGGCGCATTTCCTCTCTCATTGCGAACGCATTAAAGCCACCAACGGCAAAGATCGGGTGATCATGCACTGCCATGCCACCAACCTGATCGCCCTCACCTATGTGCTGGAAAACGACACGGCGGTTTTCACTCGCCAACTGTGGGAAGGCAGCACCGAGTGCCTGGTGGTATTCCCGGATGGCGTCGGCATTTTGCCGTGGATGGTGCCCGGCACGGACGAAATTGGCCAGGCCACCGCGCAAGAAATGCAAAAACACTCACTGGTTCTCTGGCCTTTCCACGGCGTCTTCGGCAGCGGTCCGACGCTGGACGAAACCTTCGGCTTAATCGACACCGCAGAAAAATCGGCGGAAGTGTTGGTGAAAGTGTATTCGATGGGTGGCATGAAACAGACCATCAGCCGTGAAGAGTTGATAGCCCTGGGCAAGCGTTTCGGCGTCACCCCGCTGGCAAGCGCACTGGCACTTTAACACCCCGTTTCGCATCTGGCGGCGCGGGTTATGTCGCCGGACAGAAGGATTTGATCTTAAGGAGAATAATCATGAGTTTTATGTTGGCATTACCGAAAATCAGCCTGCATGGCGCTGGGGCAATTGGCGATATGGTAAACCTGGTTGCGAATAAGCAGTGGGGAAAAGCACTGATCGTTACCGATGGGCAACTGGTTAAGTTGGGATTGCTGGACAGTCTGTTCACCGCGCTGGATCAACACGAAATGTCTTACCACCTATTCGATGAGGTCTTTCCAAACCCCACCGAAGAACTGGTGCAAAAAGGCTACGCTGCATTTCAGGACGCCGCATGTAACTACATTATTGCTTTCGGTGGCGGTAGCCCGATTGATACCGCAAAAGCCGTAAAAATCCTTACCGCTAATCCAGGCCCTTCTACTGCTTACTCTGGCATTGGCAAAGTAAAAAACCCAGGCGTGCCGCTGGTGGCGATCAACACGACTGCCGGAACTGCCGCTGAGATGACCAGCAATGCGGTGATCATCGACACTGCGCGGCAAGTGAAAGAAGTCATCATCGATTCGAATATTATTCCTGATATCGCCGTGGATGATGCCAGTGTAATGCTGGAGATCCCTGCCTCCGTTACCGCTGCCACCGGTATGGACGCACTAACCCATGCCATAGAAGCCTATGTTTCCGTTGGCGCCCATCCGCTAACTGATGCCAACGCGCTGGAAGCTATCCGCCTGATTTCTCTGTGGCTGCCGAAAGCGGTAGAAGATGGTCATAATCTGGAAGCCCGTGAACAGATGGCTTTCGGGCAATATCTGGCGGGAATGGCTTTTAACAGCGCGGGACTGGGGCTGGTTCACGCACTGGCGCATCAGCCCGGAGCTACCCACAACCTGCCACACGGGGTGTGTAATGCCATCTTGTTGCCAGTAATCGAAAACTTTAACCGCCCGAATGCCATCACACGCTTTGCCCGTATCGCCCAGGCGATGGGGGTCGATACGCGCGGAATGAGTGATGAAGCGGCAAGTCTGGAAGCAATTAATGCTATTCGAGCCTTGAGCCATCGCGTGGGCATACCTGCGGGATTTAGTCAGCTTGGCATCAGCAAAGAGGATATCGAAGGTTGGTTAGATAAAGCCCTGGCCGATCCATGCGCACCATGTAACCCACGTACCGCCAGCCGCAACGAAGTGCGTGAGCTTTATCTGGAGGCGTTATGATCCGCAAAGCCTTTGTTATGCAAGTCAACCCGGACGCTCACGAAGAGTATCAGCGTCGGCACAACCCGATCTGGCCGGAACTGGAAGCGGTATTGAAATCTCACGGTGCGCATAACTACGCCATCTACCTCGACAAAGCGCGAAATTTGCTGTTTGCCACAGTAGAAATTGAATCTGAAGAACGCTGGAATGCGGTTGCCAGCACTGACGTTTGCCAACGTTGGTGGAAATATATGACCGACGTTATGCCCGCTAATCCGGATAACAGCCCGGTCAGCAGCGAGCTACAAGAAGTCTTTTATCTGCCGTAATCCACTGCGGTGTTGGATACCCCTCCGACACCGCAATGACAGCTAATTAATATAGATTTTGCTAACGCAATTTATCCAACATCGCCCTGGTCAATTAATAATTGCCAGTTCATACCAGTGACAAACGTAAAACTCTCATTACGATCGAACATTGGGCTGCCGGTAATCTCGTCCGGCAGCTCGCTGTATCCGGCGCTCGTCATCAATACGCGAGATTAAACGCCTGGCAACACACGCCGGGCAGCTTCTGCCAGAAACGCACTTCTGTTGGCGTAGTCTGGGTTATTACGCACGTAGGTATCAATCTTGTTCAGTAACCGTTTCGGCATAGTGATATTGATACGTTCAACCCGACCTTCGAACTGGTTCATATTGATATCCACCAGCAGCCATTGCCCGCCAATAAAGTCCTGCGCCCGCTGAGCCAGATGTTTTTCCACAGAGCCAGGAAGTGGCAACTCTTCATTCATTTCGCACAAGGTTTCAAAGTGCGCAGTCAATGCGCTTCGCGCATCCTGGAATGCGTCATCAAGTGTATCACCAGCAAAAGAACAGCCTGGAACATCAGGGAAAAAGCCGCTGGCGCTACCGTCGGGATCGCTATGGATATAGGCGGGATAAAACATATTGCCTCCTGAAATATTAAAACGTTAAACCAGCCTGACGCCCAATTTGTGCCAGCGTACTGGGCTTAATATCTTTTTTAGGATGCGGGACCGTCACCAGACCCGGATGAACAGGGTGGCGGAACTGATGATGACTACCACGGGTTCGAATATGCTCCCAGCCATGCCGTTTCAGAATGGCAATCACGATAGCGCGTTTTATATAGACCGTCAGGTGGATAAAGTTGACTCAGGAATGTCGCTCGGAAGAAGAATAACGGTGTGCAGTAATTTGTAGAAAAGATGCGAGGAGGCTCGCAATTTAGTTCAGTGAATGCTCAGCCCCAGGAGACGTAAACATTTGAACCGATAAGACACGCAAGCGTCGCAAATAGTGATAACGTGCGCTTTGCTTATGCCGGATGCGGCGTGAACGCCTTATCCGACCTACGGTCAGGAGCAAGGCGTAAACATATGCGCCTCGGTAGGCCTGATAAGACGCGTAAGCGTCGCATCAGGCAATGAATGCCCGATGCGACCAGCTTCTTATATCAGAACAGCCCCAACGGTTTATCCGAGTAGCTCACCAGCAGGCACTTGGTTTGCTGGTAATGCTCAAGCATCATTTTGTGGGTTTCGCGCCCGATGCCCGACTGTTTGTAGCCACCAAACGCTGCGTGTGCCGGATAGGCGTGATAACAGTTGGTCCACACGCGCCCTGCCTGAATGCCACGCCCCATCTTATAGGCCAGATTACCGTTACGGCTCCAGACGCCAGCGCCCAGGCCGTATTGCGTGTCATTCGCCAGCTCCAGCGCCTCATCCATCGTTTTGAAGGTAGTCACCGCCAGCACCGGGCCAAAAATCTCCTCCTGGAACACACGCATATTGTTCTGGCCAAACAGAATCGTCGGTTCGAGGTAATAACCGTCTTTCAGTTCCCCTTCCAGCAGCTTACGCCGCCCGCCGGTAAGCACATCTGCACCCTCTTTTTTACCGATATCAATGTAATTGAGGATGGTTTCCAGTTGCCCATGAGAAACCTGTGCGCCCATTTGCGTCACGCTGTCGAGCGGGTTACCGCTACGAATGCTTTCAACACGACGGATGGCGCGTTCCATAAAGCGTTCGTAGATAGACTCCTGCACTAAAGCACGGCTTGGACAGGTGCAAACTTCGCCCTGGTTGAAGGCGAACAATGCAAAGCCCTCCAGCGCCTTATCGAAGAAAGCATCTTCTTCATCCATCACATCGGCAAAGAAGATATTTGGCGACTTACCGCCCAACTCCAGCGTCACCGGAATAATGTTCTGCGTGGCGTACTGCATAATCTGCTGGCCGACTTCCGTTGAGCCGGTAAACGCAACTTTGGCGATGCGTTTTGAGGTCGCCAGATATTCACCGATTTCGCCGCCCGCGCCGTTGACCACGTTCACCACACCTGGCGGCAGTAAATCACCGACGATCTCCATCAAAAGCAACACTGAAAGCGGGGTAAGTCGTGCGGGTTTTAGCACCACGCAGTTGCCCGCCGCCAGCGCGGGAGCCATTTTCCAGCTCGCCATCAGCAGCGGGAAGTTCCACGGGATAATTTGCCCCACCACGCCTAACGGTTCGTGGAAGTGATAAGCCACTGTTTCGCTATCGACTTCACTGATCCCACCTTCCTGTGCCCGAATACACGAGGCAAAATAGCGGAAATGGTCAATTGCCAGCGGCACATCGGCAGCACTGGTTTCACGAATGGGCTTGCCGTTATCCCAGGTTTCTGCCGTCGCCAACAGTTCGAGATTTTGTTCCATTCGATCGGCAATCTTAAACAGAATCGCCGCGCGATCCTGCACCGAAGTATGCGCCCATTTATCTTTCACTTTATGCGCGGCATCCAGCGCCAGATCGATGTCGCGTTTGCCCGAAGACGCCACTTCGCACAGTAGCTGCCCGGTCACCGGCGTCAGGTTCTGGTAATACTCGCCGTCGGCGGGTGCTACCCATTCGCCGCCGATAAAGTTGTCATAGCGGGCTTTTAACTTGAGGGGGAAACCATACTCGCCGGGCTTAATCTGTGCTGAAGGGGGATTGTTGGTCATGGTAGTCTCCTTGCGGTGTGAGGTATAACAAGGGTAGACGTGACTGGCGAAATCTTCGCCAGCCGGTGACAGCTTTACGACAGCAATCACGAATTTACGGGCAAGGATTACAGAGATAGTTGAAAAAGCGGCTGACAACACGTCAGCCGTTACGAGAAGGTAATTACATCGCAGCGCGATAAATCGCCACAATTTCTTCGTGAGTTGCCTGAATCGGGTTAGTAAATCCGCAGGCATCTTTCAGAGCATTGGTCGCCAGTACCGCGAAATCTTCTTCTTTCACGTTCAGATCGCGCAGACCTGCCGGAATATCGACTTTCTTCGCCAGTTCGCGGATAGCGTTAATGCAGGCTTCTGCACCTTCCGCGTCGTTTTTACCTGTCACGTTCACACCCATTGCAGCAGCGCAGTCACGCAGACGTGCAGCGGCTACTTTGCTGTTGAATACCTGAACGTGCGGCAGCAGAACGGCGTTACATACACCGTGCGGCAGATTGTAGAAACCGCCTAACTGGTGCGCCATCGCATGAACATAACCCAAAGACGCATTGTTGAACGCCATACCGGCGAGGAACTGGGCATAAGCCATCGCTTCACGCGCTTTCGCATTGCTGCCATCTTCTACGGCTAACGGCAGGTTTTCGGCAATCATGGTCACGGCTTTCAGTGCGCAAGCGTCAGTGATCGGCGTTGCGGCAATAGACACATACGCTTCGATAGCGTGTGTTAAGGCATCCATACCCGTTGCGGCGGTCAGTGACTTCGGCATACCGATCATCAGAGAGGAGTCATTGACAGAAAGCAGCGGAGTCACGTGTTTATCCACAATTGCCATTTTGATGTGGCGCGCTTCGTCAGTGATAATGCAGAAACGGGTCATTTCAGACGCAGTACCCGCCGTGGTATTGATAGCGATCATCGGCAACTGCGGTTTTGCAGAGCGGTCAACGCCTTCGTAATCGCGAATATCACCGCCGTTGGCAGCCACCAGCGCAATGCCTTTCGCACAGTCGTGCGGAGAACCACCACCTAAGGAAATTACGCTATCACAATTATTTTCTTTCAGCAGTTTGAGGCCTGCGGCGACGTTTTCCGTGGTTGGGTTAGGTTGGGTGCCATCATAAATAACGCTAAAAATATTGCGTTCTTCCAGTGCTTTTTGCACATCGCCCGCCATACCTAATTTCGTTAAGATATTGTCGGTAACAATTAATGTACGGGTAAATCCATAGTCTGCCATCATATTCATTGCATCATTCAATGAATCAGCACCGATGACATTCACTGAAGGAATAAAAAAGGTTGAAGCTGCCATAAAACACTCCTGGAAGAGTAAAAAGGGCTGGCAGATTACAAAGTATTTTCATTCGGAAATATGATCGACATTACCGTTTATTAAAATATTTTTAATAAAAAGCACGTTACATTCATCAAATAACGTGCTTCCTTAATATTAATAAGAATCTTGTATTAATTCATATTTATTATGAATTAATCATTTCCTTATTTTTCGGGAAATAATAATGCATCGCGCAATAAATGATCATTTCCACGACGCCGCGTAAAGCCAATGCGGTCAAAATATTCCAGAATTTGAATTGCCAGCTTTCGGCCTACACCTAAGCGATCGCGGAAATCCGCCGCGCAGGTTGAACCACATTCCTGATCAAGATCGCGGATCATATTGGCAAATTCAACAATCCGATCGTTACGGTAATAACGATCTTTGACGATCGCCGTAATTATCCCCTGCTGTGCCGCCTGGCGTAGCGTCAGGCGCATTGCCTGCTCGTCGGTTCCCGTCTCTTTTGCCAGGTCACGCACCCACCACGGCTCGTCGCCAAATAGCGGCTCTGCTTTTTGCCAGATGGCCTGCTGCTCTTCGCTGAAGCCCGCTTTGTGATCCGGCAAATGCAGCCAGCCGTGGTGGCTGTGGATATCGCCACTTTCGCGCATCTTTTCAATCAGCAACAGAACCAGAGCTTCATCTTCCATCGGCAACGCCATGCGCCGCAGGCGCTCGCGCCCAGGACCTGGTTCATCGCGATGTTGCTCATGATAAGCCGCTAATGTGTCGAGGATTTTCCGCTGCCAGCGGGCGGCAACCGGCGCATTCAACAAGCTATAACCAGCCTGAATGTAGCCTGGCTGTTGCAGCAGTTCGCGCATCCCTTCGCCATTGAGCTGTCTCGCCCAGGCGAAATCGGCAAGATTCACCGCTCCGCGTTCCAGATGAACGGTCAGTGCGTCGGCATCGCTTTGTGTACGTGCCAGTGAAGCCAGCCATTGCAGATATTCCGGCTTACGTTTACCGCGACGTGGCGGGTTGAGCATCACCACGCGCGCCCCCGCCAGCGTGTTGCGGGCCGAGATATCGCGCAGCACTAATCGATCGTTATCCGCTAGCCACAGCGGCGTGTCGAACACCAGCTCGGCAAGGTTATCTTCGAGCAGCGAAACGCGCCCTGTAACGTGGCTGGCGGCGTGGTGAATATGTAGCGGCTGCCACTGGGTCAACGGTACATGAGTTTGTAGCTCGACAATCACCCGCGTGAACGGCTCCGGCGGCGCATCGGCAAGCAGCCAGTCGCCACGGTTAATCTGTTCTTTCTCCGCATCACCGGCGATATTAAGCGCAATACGTTGCCCGGCATGGGCGGTTTCTGTTGGTTGATTTTGCGCATGGAGCGCACGCACGCGCATCGGCTTATTTACACCAGTCAGCCATAGTGAATCGCCTACCTTCACTTCCCCGCTTAACGCCGTACCAGTGACCACCAGCCCGGCACCTTTTACGGTAAAAGCGCGGTCGATAGCGAGGCGGAAACTATGTTGGCTGGCGTGTTCACGTTCAGGCAACTGAAGCAGATGTTCGCGCAGGGCATCAATTCCCCGACCTTCGGTTGCTGCGGTGACAAACAGTTTTGCCTCAGCAAAACCGTATTCCCGCAGCACCTCCTTTACCTGGCGTTCAACCTCATCAACACGCGCTTCATCCACGCGATCGGCTTTGGTCAGTGCCACTGTCAGCATCGGGTTACCGGTAAGTTGCAAAATCGCCAGATGCTCACGGGTCTGCGCCATCACACCGTCATCGCAAGCCACCACCAGCAGCGCATGATCGATACCCCCGACGCCCGCCAGCATGTTGGAAAGAAACTTTTCATGACCGGGAACGTCGATAAAACCAGGCACGCGACCATCCGGCTGCGGCCAGTAGGCATAGCCGAGATCGATGGTCATACCGCGCTTTTTTTCTTCCGGCAGACGGTCGGCATTTACACCAGTAATCGCCTGCAATAAGGTCGTTTTGCCGTGGTCAACGTGTCCGGCAGTCGCAATAATCATTTCAACAACATCTCCATAAACCGTTGCTCATCTTCAAGGCAGCGTAGATCCAGCCACAATCGCCCGTCGTAGATACGTCCAATCACCGGAACCGGCAATTCACGCCAGCGGGCGGCTAATGCCTCAAGGTGGCTACCGCGCCCGTCATGGGGTGTAAACGTTAATGCCGCGCTCGGCAGGCGATCAACCGGCAGCGAACCACTGCCAATCTGCGAAAGACACGGCATAACCTGTACCGCAAACTCCGCGCCGTAATGTGCGGCAAGGGGAGCCTGTAAACGTTGCGCCTGGATTTGAATAACCTCTGCGCTGCGGGTAAGCAGACGCAGGGTCGGTAATTTTTCGCTCAGTGCTTCGGGGTGCAAATAGAGACGCAGCGTCGCTTCCAGCGCCGCGAGGGTCATTTTATCCGCGCGTAATGCACGTTTCAGCGGATGGCTTTGCAGGCGGGAAATCATCTCTTTCTTACCAACGATGATCCCTGCCTGCGGCCCGCCTAACAACTTGTCGCCGGAGAAGCTCACCAGGCTGACGCCCGCCGCGATCAACTCCTGCGGCATGGGCTCTTTCGGCAAACCGTACTGGCTAAGATCGACCAGCGAACCACTGCCTAAATCAGTCACTACGGGAATATCCAGCTCTTTGCCGAGCGCCACCAGTTCCGCTTCGTCTATCGCTTTGGTGAATCCCTGAATGCTGTAATTACTGGTATGTACTTTCATCAACAGCGCGGTATTTTCATTTACTGCCTGACGATAATCACTGGCGTGGGTACGGTTGGTCGTCCCCACTTCGTGCAGGGTGCAGCCTGCCTGACGCATTACGTCAGGAATACGAAACGCGCCGCCAATCTCCACCAGTTCGCCACGAGACACCACCACCTCTTTCCCGCTGGCAGTGGCTGCCAACATCAGCAGCACCGCCGCCGCATTGTTATTGACGATACAGGCATCTTCCGCGCCAGTAATGCGGCACAGTAGCTGCGCCAGCGCACGATCGCGATGCCCGCGTCCGGCGTCGTCCAGATCATACTCCAGCGTCACCGGCGAACGCATAGTCTGCGCAACGGCTTCCACCGCTGCTTCCGCCTGTAAAGCTCGCCCAAGGTTGGTATGCAGCACGGTTCCCGTCAGGTTGATCACCGGACGCAGCGCGCTCTGCGCCTCTTTCGTCAGCCGGGCATCGACTTCTTGCGCCCAGTTTTCACACCACGCGGGCAGCGTCTGGCTGTCACGAATCACTTCTCGCGCTTCATCAAGCATCTGACGCAGCAATTCCACCACGCGGGTGTGACCATAAGTATCACGCAAAGAAAGGAAGGAGCTATCGCGCAATAAGCGATCAATAGCCGGAAGTTGACTATAGAGGGAACGCGTTTCGGTTGTCATAGGAAACCTGGCTGATCAAGGCCCTCTCACACGGAGAAGGGCGTTTAACATAACCACGGATTGTAACGTGAGATGGGTCAGGAGGACATATCGCGCATCAAGCCTTTGGTGGTTCGGTGCGGGCAAAACTTTCGCGGCTAAACAAGTTTTCGACCAGTTTGACTAAGTGTGGGCGGTCGACACACCAGCCCGGCGCAACGCGGCGGAAATTGAGATATCCAACGGCACAGGCAATGGCAATAGTCGCCAGATTGACCGTATCGGTTTTGAGTGTGCCATCGACCAGATATCCTTCCAGCACATCCAGGCTACGGTTGATTTTCTCCCGCTGGCGTAGCAGTTCATCTTCTGACTGCTGCGCCGCCGGACGCGCCTGTTCGCGCACCGACACCAGCCCGGCATCCATAATGCCATCTGCCAGCGCCTCAATTTTACGCACTCGCAACGACTCCAGCGGATCGCGCGGCAACATCGCCGGAGCGACATTCATTAATTCAATATATTCGGCGATGATCGGCGAATCAAACCAGCATTCGCCCTCTTCGGTCACCAACACCGGCACTTTCCCTAACGGGTTAAATTGCGCCACGCCGTTGTCCGCGTTATAGGGCAGTTCATTAATAAATTCGAAAGTTATGCCCTTTTCTAACAACAGAATAGAAAGTTTGCGTACAAACGGGCTGGTGTAGCTACCGATAAGTTTCATGCCATGTCCTTTGTGCGAGGAAAAATATCAGTATGGCTCAGGCTCGCGCAAAACACAGGTGACATAAGTCTCAATGATCCAAATAAAGATAATGCATCCAACTGGTCATTCTCAGCAGCACTTTCCGCATCACCGAAACATGGCTGAAATGGTCAGAGTAAACTGCTACCTGGGCGTAGATGCCGTCGGGTAAGGCATCGATATCAGCGTTAGGGTCGAGTTCAATGGTTCCCAGCACACCATCCGTTCCGGGCACGACCGTTAACGATTGCAGCACCCCCTGCGCCTGATACGAACCACCAGGCACCACCGGCAAAATACTGGTCAGTTTGCCGTGGAATACCTGCCCCGGCAGCGCGTTAAATACGACTTCCGCATCATCACCGGGTTTCAGGCGTAACAATGAATTTTGCCGAAATTGGGCAACAATTTGCCGTTTTTGCTCAGGGATGAAGACCATTACCGGACGCAGCGGTAAAGCTGCCGCGTAAGTGCCTGGGCGGATCAGCACCTGAGTAACGTAGCCGTTGCTCGGCGCGCGAATAATAGTTTGCTCAAGGTTATATTTCGCTTCGGTCAATTGCGCCCTTAAGCTCACAATCTGCGACTGCTCGCCGTTGACCATGCTGTCGAGCTGGCTCTGGATCTGCGCCTGCTCCGCCACCGAGCCTTTCACCAGCGCATCCTGCGCGAGGAAATTTTGCCGCGCATCGTCGATGTCACGTTCCGAGAACGGATTCACCGCCGCCTGGCTGCCTTTCAGGTAACGTTGATAATTTTTAAACAGACGGTCGCGCTCCGCTGAAACCTGGGTGGTGTTGGCCTGCGCTTCAGTGAGCTGCGCGCGCAGCGTTTTGATATTATGCGTCGCCGTCATCAAATCAGCCTGGAGTCTGTCTACTCGCGCCTGGTAACGAACCGGGTCGAGCTTAAAAAGCACCTCGCCCTTTTGAATAAGCTGATTATTCTTGTCAGTGACTTCAGTAACAATTCCCGTCACCTGTGGCGTGATGGGGATCGCTATCACAGCCTTTTGCGCGGTAAAAGTGTAAGGATGGTTGTAGTTCATCAACAAAATCAAACCACTCACCAGAAACACGCCTCCCAGCGCAGCCGTCGCCAGCGTCCACTGATTCACCGGAATGCGGAAGATTTTAAAGACCGCCCACGCCAGCGCCACGTAAGTTAAAACAATTAACAGATCCATAATCAGATCTCCGGGAACGTGGAATAGTCAGTCTTTTTTTCGGCTGCAAGTTGGTGCTCCAGCCGGGAAACACGGTCAGAAAGCGCGGCAATTTCCGGGTCAGTCGCTTTCTCTTGCGACGCAGTATGTGACTGCATTCCCCAGCCGCGCTCTGGCTGGTAAAGCGTTGCCCAGATCCACAAGAACGGCCAGATTACATGCAGGGTAAACAGACTTACCCAACCCGCCGTATGAATAGCGTCGGCGTGGGGATGGTTGCGCTTTTTGGCAATCAGATAGGGGATGTCATGTATCGCGATGATTCCATAAAAAATCACCAGAAAGACGAAGATCAGCACTCCCAACGCGAAGTAGTTTAGAAACATATCTGCCTCGGATTCACGCTTATCAGTGTTGTTTTTTGGCTGGCAGCCGGAAGGGAGTCAGGCTGATACTTTGACATTAATCCGCGTTTGCCAATCTCGCCATCACACCGAAGGATAATTTTAAAAGGCGATAAGTTGCTCAGTTACAAAACGGTCTTAAGGCAAAGTCAGAACATGCTGCAGATCACACCAGGTGAATTACCGAAGAAAATATCTTGTGATTAAGATCACAATAATTCAACAAACAGCTAAAATTAAAATGTGACGTTATTCACATTTTAATGCCATTTTTAGCGAAAATCGCCGCCTTGTTGCTTTTTTACACAAGTGTTTTGTGATGCACATCACGTCAATTACCTCTCTACCCCCTATATTTATGTGACTGATATCACACAAAAGGCCGTCGACTGGACAGTTAACCGATTCAGTGCCAGATTTCGCAGTATCTACAAGGTCCGGCTACCTCTGCCGCCACATTAACAAAAAACCTCGGGCTTCCAGCCTGCGCGACAGCAAACATAAGAAGGGGTGTTTTTATGTCATCCGATATTAAGATCAAAGTGCAAAGCTTTGGTCGTTTCCTCAGCAACATGGTGATGCCAAATATCGGCGCGTTTATCGCGTGGGGTATCATCACCGCGTTATTTATTCCAACAGGGTGGTTACCGAACGAAACGCTGGCGAAGCTGGTCGGGCCGATGATCACTTATCTCCTGCCGCTGCTGATCGGTTATACCGGTGGTAAGCTGGTAGGTGGCGAACGTGGCGGCGTGGTTGGTGCTATCACTACCATGGGCGTTATCGTCGGTGCAGACATGCCGATGTTCCTCGGTTCTATGATTGCAGGTCCGCTGGGTGGCTGGTGCATTAAGCACTTCGACCGCTGGGTAGACGGTAAGATCAAATCCGGTTTTGAGATGCTGGTGAATAACTTCTCCGCTGGCATCATCGGGATGATCCTCGCCATTCTGGCATTCCTCGGCATTGGCCCGATTGTTGAAGCCCTGTCCAAAATGCTGGCTGCGGGCGTTAACTTCATGGTTGTCCATGACATGCTGCCGCTGGCGTCTATCTTTGTTGAACCGGCGAAAATCCTGTTCCTCAACAACGCCATTAACCACGGTATCTTCTCGCCGCTGGGTATTCAGCAGTCCCATGAACTTGGCAAATCCATCTTCTTCCTGATTGAAGCGAACCCGGGTCCGGGTATGGGTGTTCTGCTGGCGTACATGTTCTTTGGTCGCGGTAGTGCGAAACAGTCTGCGGGCGGTGCGGCAATCATCCACTTCCTGGGTGGTATCCACGAAATCTACTTCCCGTATGTGCTGATGAATCCGCGTCTGATTCTGGCCGTTATCCTCGGCGGTATGACTGGCGTGTTCACGCTGACTATCCTGGGCGGTGGTCTGGTTTCTCCGGCATCTCCGGGTTCTATCCTTGCTGTACTGGCGATGACGCCAAAAGGTGCATACTTCGCTAACATCGCAGGTGTGTGTGCGGCAATGGCGGTCTCCTTCGTTGTCTCTGCTATTTTGCTGAAAACCAGCAAAGTGAAAGAAGAAGACGATATTGAAGCGGCTGCGCGTCGTGTTCAGGAGATGAAAGCTGAATCGAAAGGCGCTACTCCGCTGTCTGCTGGCGATGTGACTAACGACCTGAGCCACGTGCGTAAAATCATCGTTGCCTGTGACGCCGGTATGGGTTCCAGTGCGATGGGTGCGGGCGTGCTGCGTAAGAAAATTCAGGATGCAGGTCTGTCGCAGATTTCTGTTACTAACAGCGCGATCAACAACCTGCCGCCGGATGTGGATCTGGTCATCACTCACCGTGACCTGACCGAACGCGCTATGCGTCAGGTGCCGCAGGCACAGCATATTTCTCTGACCAACTTCCTCGACAGCGGCCTGTACACCAGCCTGACCGAACGTCTGGTTGCTGCCCAGCGCCATACTGAAAACGAAGTGAAAGTGAAAGACAGCCTGAAAGACAGCTTTGACGATTCTAACGCCAATCTGTTTAAGCTCGGTGCGGAGAACATCTTCCTCGGTCGCAAAGCGGCAACCAAAGAAGAAGCGATTCGCTTTGCCGGTGAACAACTGGTGAAAGGCGGCTATGTTGAACCGGAATACGTACAGGCGATGCTGGATCGTGAAAAACTGACCCCGACCTATCTGGGTGAGTCTATCGCGGTGCCACACGGTACGGTTGAAGCGAAAGATCGCGTACTGAAAACAGGCGTCGTGTTCTGTCAGTACCCGGAAGGCGTGCGTTTCGGTGAAGAAGAAGATGACATTGCCCGTCTGGTGATTGGTATTGCTGCCCGTAATAACGAGCACATTCAGGTGATCACCAGCCTGACCAACGCACTGGATGATGAGTCCGTCATCGAGCGTCTGGCACACACCACTAGCGTGGATGAAGTGCTGGAACTGCTGGCAGGTCGTAAGTAATCCAGGCCCACCCTCTCCACATGGAGAAGGTGGGCTAATTGCCTGATGCGCTTTGCTTATCAGGCCTACAAAACAAAGCGCAGTTTGTTAAATTTGCACGTTCTTGTAGGCCGGATAAGGCGTTTACGCCGTATCCGGCGCTGCCCCTCTCCTCACGGAGAGGGTTTGGGTGAGGGAAAAGCCTCACCCCAGCCCTCTCGGGTAAAAACATTGATGAAGGTTAATACTATGAAAGCATTACATTTTGGCGCAGGTAATATCGGTCGTGGCTTTATCGGTAAACTGCTGGCAGACGCGGGTATCCAACTGACGTTTGCCGATGTCAATCAGGTGGTACTTGATGCCCTGAATGCCCGTCATAGCTATCAGGTTCACGTTGTCGGCGAAACCGAGCAGGTGGATACCGTTTCCGGCGTTAATGCCGTCAGCAGCATTGGCGACGACGTGGTGGATTTAATCGCCCAGGTTGATTTAGTCACCACCGCAGTTGGCCCGGTCGTGCTGGAACGCATTGCTCCGGCAATCGCCAAAGGGCTGGTGAAACGTAAAGAGCAAGGTAATGAATCCCCGCTGAACATTATCGCCTGTGAAAACATGGTACGCGGCACAACGCAACTGAAAGGCCATGTGATGAACGCCCTGCCGGAAGACGCCAAAGCGTGGGTAGAAGAACACGTTGGCTTTGTCGATTCCGCCGTTGACCGTATCGTGCCGCCTTCTGCTTCGGCAACTAACGATCCGCTGGAAGTGACGGTAGAAACCTTCAGCGAATGGATTGTCGATAAAACCCAGTTCAAAGGCGCACTGCCAAATATTCCTGGTATGGAGTTAACCGACAACCTGATGGCGTTTGTCGAACGTAAGCTCTTCACCCTGAATACGGGTCATGCTATAACCGCGTACCTTGGAAAACTGGCGGGTCATCAGACCATTCGTGACGCGATTCTCGACGAGAAAATCCGTGCGGTGGTAAAAGGGGCGATGGAAGAAAGCGGCGCGGTACTGATTAAGCGTTACGGTTTTGACGCGGACAAGCACGCGGCGTACATCCAAAAAATCCTCGGTCGTTTTGAAAACCCGTATCTGAAAGATGATGTTGAGCGCGTAGGCCGTCAACCGCTGCGTAAACTGAGTGCTGGCGACCGTCTGATCAAGCCGCTGCTGGGTACGCTGGAATATGGCTTGCCGCACAAAAATCTGATTGAAGGTATTGCTGCTGCCATGCACTTCCGCAGTGAAGATGATCCGCAGGCACAAGAACTGGCGGCGCTGATTGCCGACAAAGGCCCGCAGGCTGCGCTGGCGCACATTTCCGGGCTTGATGCCAACAGCGAGGTTGTCACCGAGGCGGTAACCGCTTATAACGCAATGCAATAATGGTGAACCAGGCGCAGGACTCCCTGCGCCCGAATAACAGATTGTCAGATATGCAGGCAACAATGGAACAAACCCAGGCCTTTGAAAACCGTGTGCTTGAGCGTCTGAATGCTGGCAAAACCGTGCGAAGCTTTCTGATTACCGCCGTCGATCTCCTGACCGAGGCGGTTAATCTTCTGGTGCTTCAGGTATTCCGCAAAGACGATTACGCGGTGAAGTATGCTGTAGAACCATTACTCGACGGCGATGGTCCGCTGGGCGACTTGTCCGTGCGCTTAAAGCTGATTTATGGGCTTGGCGTAATTAGCCGCCATGAATACGAAGATGCGGAACTGTTAATGGCGCTGCGGGAAGAGTTGAACCACGACGGCAACGAGTACGCATTTACCGATGATGAAATTCTTGGGCCATTTGGCGAACTGCATTGCGTGGCGGCACTACCACCGCCGCCACAGTTTGAACCAATAGACTCCAGTTTGTATGCGATGCAAGTTCAACGCTATCAACAGGCTGTGCGATCAACAATGGTCCTTTCACTGACTGAGCTGATTTCCAAAATCAGCTTAAAAAAAGCCTTTCAAAAGTAAGTACTTTCGCTTACTTCTCCTCTACCGGATTCGGCCGATAAAGTCGGCGATAATATTCCAGACGTTGTAGATATAACGGCACGCTTTCCTCAGGTATACCGGATGGAATCGCGTTACGGGGGGGAAGTTTATTCAGATACTCCCGGAACGCCTGGCTTGATGCCATGAAATCTACGGCTTTATCAATAAGAAGCGGAACGTTTTCACCTAATTTGCCCATAATAATATCTCCGTATTACCCCGCGCCGGGAATGCGCGACCGCCGATTTTAGTTTAGAACCCGATAAAAATGACATTAAGGAAAACGTGCGAAATCCACAACGCTTGCCCTCACCTTCTGATTATATTGTTTATTAATCAATACATTATATTATTTTTGAACACACGATTTGTTACCCGACAAAACTATTACAATGCCATCAGTTGTGAACAAAGCACCTGGTCGCGCATACTAGGGGCTATAAATTTATCTTTATCAGAAGCCATCCCATGAAAGAAGTCGAAAAAAACGAAATTAAACGTCTTAGCGATCGCCTGGACGCCATCCGCCACCAGCAGGCCGAACTGTCGCTGGTTGAAGCCGCAGACAAGTATGCCGAGCTGGAAAAAGAGAAAGCTACGCTGGAAGCTGAAATTGCCCGCCTGCGTGAAGTTCATAGCCAGAAACTTAGTAAAGAAGCGCAAAAGCTGATGAAGATGCCGTTCCAGCGCGCGATTACCAAAAAAGAACAAGCCGATATGGGTAAGCTGAAGAAGAGTGTCCGTGGGTTAGTCGTAGTGCATCCGATGACTGCACTGGGTCGTGAAATGGGCCTGCAAGAGATGACCGGGTTCTCAAAAACAGCGTTTTAACCCTCTTACCTGTATATCTCCCTCACATCCCGCGTTGCAGATAAATGCGGGATGTAACAATTATCTTCCTCTGTTTCCTCGTAGAGTCGGTTTTTTACCAGTGGCTCTCAATCTGAAAATGCGATCAGTAAAAGGTTTAGTTCTATGTCTGAAAATGGACGATATCATTCATAAAATAAAAGTTTTGCCGTTATTTTTTCCATCCACATTCTAAAAACCCACCCCAAACATTGATTGAGTGAATATTAAATTACAGCTATTTTTCTGCTTTAAATGCAGTGTTTGACATCTGATAACCCACCTCATTAAAATCCGCCTCCTTAATACAATTAAACAATTTTAAAATTTAATAAATAATTTTCAAAATGAATGTATAAGTAATAATTATAAAGCCAGCCATATAAATCACAAAAGCATCAACCACAAATGGACACATCCCTTAGTTCAAATCGCCACCAGGGATGATATGTAAGGATAACTTTGTATGAATGTGAATAAATTATTTATAAGCGTTCTGGCGGCTTCGACAATGCTGATATTGTCAGGTTGTGATTACGTCGAAAAAACGAAAGTAGTTGATGAACTAACAAAACAACAGGAAGAACAAAAGGCCAGAATCGATCAACTCGAAAAACAATTAGAACAACAAGACAAAAAAACAAGCACCATTGAAAAACAAAACATTAGCGTAATAAACAGTACAAAAACGCTGGCTCAGGTAGTGAAAGAGATTAAGCGTCAGCAAGACTACTTTGTCTTTACTGAATTTAACCCAGCTCAAACAAAATATTTTATTTTGAATAATGGGTCTTTGGGTTTAGCGGGGCGCATATTATCAATAGAGGCCACTGAAAATGGCAGCGTTATACATATGTCGCTGGTTAATTTATTAAGCGTACCTGTTTCTAACATTGGTTTTCATGCCACCTGGGGCGGTGAAAGACCTGCTGATCAAAAAGAATATGCCAAATGGCAACAGCTGCTATTTAGCACCACTATGAACTCCACGCTGAAATTATTACCAGGCCAATGGCAAGACATTAACTTAACGTTAAAAGGGGTGTCTCCCAATAACCTGAAATACCTGAAGTTGGCTATTAATATGCAAAATATCAACTTCGACAACCTTCCACCTGCTGATAACCGGCAGAAAAAAAGCAAAAAATAAATGCAGTCATTGCACTTATATCAAGGAATAGAGAGCAACAACAATGAACAAAATTTTTAAAGTTATCTGGAACCCTGCAACGGGGAGCTACAGCGTCGCCAGCGAAACGGCAAAAAGCCGAGGAAAGAAGAGCGGTCGCAGCAAGCTGTTAATTTCTGCGCTGGTTGCCGGTGGGCTGATGTCGTCGTTCGGGGCGAGTGCTTCTGTCAGTCTTGATGGTGGTACATATTCTGATGGCACCGAACTTACTGATGCATGGATTGCTATTGGTAAAGGTGCGAAGGCTTCCTCTGTAGGCGGTAGCACAGCAAGTATTTCTATTGGGGTAAATGCAATCTCTGCTGCAGGGGCTACTGCAGTGGGTTTTAACAGTAATGCTACTGGACAAAGTTCAGTATCAATGGGGCAGCTATCGAAAGCCACAGGGAGCAGGGGGGTTGCTATCGGCAGTGGCGCTAGTGCCATTGGCGACTATACAGTTGCATTAGCGGTTGGCTCCAGTGCTAGCGGTGAGAGTGCAGTGGCAATAGGTCAAGGTTCCGGAGCCAAAAATAAAGGAAGTGTTGCGTTAGGTAACAGAGCGTCATCATTAGGAGAAAAATCGGTAGCACTAGGGGTAGACAGTAAGGCCACTGGTGACGATAGCCTGGCATTAGGTAGAAACGCCTTGGGCAATAGCACAGGTTCCATTGCAATGGGTGCCGCAAGCGAAGCCAATGGATTATATAGTCTGGCATTGGGTTCAAGCAGCATAGCTAACGCGGACAATACCGTTGCGCTTGGATATGGAGCCAATGCAACCAAAGCTGGAGCAATGGCTTTCGGTCAGGCAGGAAAAGCAGACGGTTTAAATTCTATTGCGCTGGGTAATAAAAGTCAGTCAAGCGGCGAAAACAGTATTGCGCTTGGACAAGAAAGCTATGCTGGTAGTGAAAAAAGTATTGCGATTGGTAGCCTGTCCAGTGTAACCGGTGTTAACTCCGTTGCTCTGGGCACAGAGTCTACTGCCGTGGAAGATAATACTGTTTCAGTAGGTAACGACACGCTGCAGCGTAAAATTGTTCATATGGCAAAAGGCGATATTAGCAGTACCAGTACTGATGCCATCAATGGTTCACAGCTTTATGATATCAGTAAGTCAGTTGCAGACCGTCTGGGCGGCGGTGCCTCCGTGAGTACTGCCGGGGTTGTTAACGCCCCTAACTACAAACTGCAAAGTGGTAACTTTAATAATGTTGGCGACGCATTAAAGGGTCTCGATGATAATACGTTGCAATGGGACTCGCTTAAAAAAGTCTACAGTGCAAAACACGGTTCTGATGCCACCAGCAAAATCACCAACGTTACGGCGGGTGAGCTGAACGCATCCAGTACCGATGCCGTTAACGGTTCTCAGTTGAAAACCACTAACGACAATGTGCAAATTAACGCTGACAACATCACCACTAACACGGCAGACATCGCTACTAACACCACCAATATCAGCACATTAACTGATACGGTGAATAATCTCGGTGAAGATGCGCTGAAATGGGATGACGCCGCTGGCGTATTCACTGCCAAACACGGCACCGATGCCACCAGCAAAATCACCAACGTTAAAGACGGTGATTTGACTGCCGACAGCACCGACGCCGTTAACGGTTCTCAGTTGAAAACCACTAACGACAATGTACAAATTAACGCTGACAACATCACCACTAACACGGCAGACATCGCTACTAACACCA
>NZ_JABWNC020000023.1:0-62251 GCF_013368855.2 Escherichia sp. 93.0816
GATCAGAGTATTCTGCTTTCAATTTCTCAAACTCTATTCTGTTTTTGGTATCTAAATTTCCTCTAGCCTTCCAAAGCGGCACCAACTTATTTTTAATAAGTCGAATTCTGGCATTGTATTTAGAAAATATTTCACTACTCTTATTCATATATAGAACTGGGTGTAGACCTTTCTTTTCCGCCCAAGACTTAGTTAGCCCAAGACCGAATTCTCCATATTTTCCGCTATGATCTCTGATTTGTGATAGTTTTATGTCACAAAACGATACCATTGGTACTGCAAACCTCCTGCGTCCCCCGACTCCTCTTATTTCCTCGCGAGCAAGAAATGGTTTAAAATATTTCTCAGCCAATATGCTATAGAAAGCATCTTCGTTTTTTGTAAAATGAAACAACGTGGTTGGATGAAGACTATAAACAGATTCAACATTCGCATCAGGATTTTCAAGGATAGTCATTTTACACCTTGTGGAAAGCCAGTTTAGTTCTGTAAATAGTATCACACGACAGGCGGCTATTCTTCTATCAATAAATGATAGGTAAGCACTTACTTTTTACGCACGTTAACTGTATAGTTCTTTCGGATACTCACTTGAAAGGACTCAATATGGGAAATAAATGTAAACATGCGCGTCGCGCATCTCGTCAGGTGCAGAAGTCAAATCCATACATTCACGAGCACTACCACCTCAGCTCTTTCACTAACCGCTACACGTTCCCCAGCGAAGCGCATAACGAGGCAAAGCAATGACGATCACTATCTATGGACGAGATAACTGCTCATACTGCAAACGTGCGGTCGAGCTGGCGAAGCAACTAAAGGGACATGGCTACGGTGATTATGAGTACATCGACATCACCACTGCCGGTATCGATAAGGAAAAACTTAGCGAAATTGTTGGTAAACCGGTAGAGACGATCCCCCAGGTGCTGATCGATGGCCAGCCGATTGGCGGATACACAGAATTTGCTGCTTTTGCGAGCACTCTGTAATACAATACGGCTCCTTTTGGGGCCATTTATTATTTGTAGCTTTCATCAGCACAGCGTACACTTAGTTACGAGCCATTGAGTAGTTAAGAGGTTTTATGCGTTTAGAAAATTGCCTAGAAGATATGAGTGTCATTAGCAATGCCCTTGCTACTGTGACCTCTAACGCTTCACGCTTTTCAAACGCAAAGCCTACAGCTAAATCTGGGCGTGATTTTATTGAACCGCGTGGATATCGACGCTTCCGTGGCACGATGAAGCCCTCTGCGAAATTCACAGGATTCAAAACACAAACCTATGTGAGCACTCCGGCTATTCCTGTTCAAGAGAACCGCGATGCGGCACAGCTGGCAAAGATTGAAAGCAAGCTCGCAGAATTGACGGCGAAACACGTTCGCTTAGCCCATGCCATCTCTGGATGGAAAGCGGAAAAGATTCGCAGCAACTTCGGTGAAAGTCGTTACGAAGAACTGAAGAACGTTGACCTGACCATTCGTGGTTTGGAGGGATTCGTTAACAAGTTGATTCGCGACTCTGAGCAACCTCATCCATATTTGAAACGCTTGAGCGATTCTGTAACTGAGTATCGTTTAGCTATCTCTGATCTGCTATTGATTTTAAATCAGTGTTTTAACGACGTAAACGTCATCGAATCGCAGACTGGCCTCATTGATGAGGACGTCTTCGCCAACTTCTCATTCCATTGAGGTTGAACGATGAAGATCACATGGAACAGTGATAGTTACGCCCAATTTTTAAAGCCGACCTTCGATATAAAGCCTGACTTAGAGATTACGTTACTCAACGATTTCAAGTCGTTTAAACAAGGCATGTACCCAGCCATATTCGGCAAAGATGGCCCGTATACGGCTCCTGGTGCTATCGTGTCCTCCCGCGTTTATCACGTTCATCTCTTGTTCACGAAGCAAGAACGAACCAGCAGCCGCAGCAGATTCGATTGCACAAGCGACCGTGCACTCGTTTACAGTCAACATGCACATTTCCAAGATGTGTATAGCCTATTGGCAATCTTCCCTAACAACGCACATCAGTACGCGAAAGATCCAAAAATTATGGTCGATATCGCTGCCTACGCGGCCGCATTTCAAGCTCTCACTAACCCTTAACAATCATATTAATAACGCCTCAGAATTTAAATTCCTCCCTTAAATGATTCCATACCTACTATGTATGGAATCATTGCTGAAAATGAGTTACTTTTACTCTTGATCCTATAAGAATCTATGCCTAATATACTGTTTACTTATACAGTGCATCGGCGTAACTCGGTGATTGTCATATGAAAAATAGCTTTGACAGAGCACGCGCTGCGGAGAACACCTCAAAAGAGGCGATAGAGTATCTCGAAAGAGCATCTCAAATGCAGGCCGTTATGATCTCCCAGGTCAGCAATGACATGAGATTCTCGGACGCATTCATGTTATTCACTCGCTTATCTCTGCTGATAACCAGACGTCGGCCAGAGATCGCTGTTCATTGTATTTTGATACATGTTTTGCCGCACATTGCCGATGTAAAAGTAAGTGACATTAATAGGTTCATGGTGAACCAACTGGTCAACCCACTAATACTGGATGGCAAAATTGTTATGGGCCGCCGCGTTTTCTCTCTGATGAAGCAGTTCCTTAGCTGGTGCGCCTTCCAGGGGATGATAGACGTGTCACCGTTAAACGATATGTCACTTAACAAAGTTGCCGGTGGCGCAAAGCCCACACCTCGCGAGCGGAAGCTGACCGACGCAGAGGTATGGGTGTTCTGGAATATATGGGACTACTTCAATGTGTGTGCTGGTACAAAATGGGCGGCCAGGCTATGTCTTGTATCCGCAAGACGACCTGACGAAGTACTGCGGGCTAAAAAAAGTGAGTTCAATCTTAAGCGTGGGGTTTGGAATCAAGGCAAGAGGAACAAATCTGCCCGTGAGCATTCTCTGCCTTTAAGCTCATTAATGCGCACTTGTATTGAAGAGTTGTTCGAATATGGTAAAGACAGCCAGTGGCTCGTGCCTTCGAATAAAAAAATCGGGAAAGACCTTCCTATGTCTAAAGTGGCAATAGCCCAGGCATTACGTCGTATTCTGGAACGACCAGAACTGATGGAGCTTGAGCCATTTACACCCCGAGATTTGCGCCGTACTGCGCGTAGTTACTTCCCAGCATTAGGCATAAGCCAGGAGGTATCACGTAAAATCATGAACCACAGTCTTGAGGGGATAGATCGGGTCTACGACCGGCACGATTATATGGACGAGATGCGAGACGCCTTAGAAAGTTTCTCGACGTACATCGCATCAATCGTAGAGCAACCGGATTTAGACGAAATTGACCACAAATTTAAGGGAGATCGTCTATCAACAGAGCTTATTCGTGTAAATTTTTCATAGAGACTTTATGGCCTCAACAACCTTTTGTGATGCGCCTTTCTCTTTACCGAATCGCTCGTTATATGCAGCAAGAACCTGTTTTTCGTCCTCGTTAAGAGGAGCAGTGCCTTCTTTGTATAAAAATGCTGCGAGTTCGGGTTGGCGTTCTTCCAGCACCATCATCATAAGACGACTTGGCTCAATGCCCAGTGCCAGCGCCAGCGGACGAACCTTATCGATAGGCAAAGGAATTTTGCCGCTTTTAATTAAAGAAAGGTTGTTGGCGTTTTTATACCCAATTGTTTTGGCTATCTGGGCCTGGCTCATAGGTGAGGATTCAATCAACCCTGCGATAAAAGCAGCGTAGCGACTTTCTATAAATTCAATCTTGTTATCAGACATGGTTACAACCTTTGCGCGTTCAATTCTCTCTGGTAAGTGCTTACCGATATTACATCAAAGGTTAGGGTTGTAAAGCTATTATCATTTTTTTCGATAGGCACTTAAAAGACCGGTTAAAGGCCATTGCACGGAGAAAAATTAGCCCAAAACAGGTAAGAAAATCAACTTGCATATGATATGAATGTATTCAGTATTGATACAAATTTTAGTAGTATTCCTTACCATAGTATAAGTTAGAATGGATTGATTGAATGAACACCACTATTTCCAGCCTAATCGCTCTTGAGATCGGACACGTACAGAAATTAGCTGATGAGTGTGTAGCTGACATCCTCACCGATCTACCGAATGAGCAGATTCAGGTTGGTGTGAATGACACAACTGGCTTTATATTCGAACTTAACAACAAACGCTTCACGCTTCTCAATACCGGCTCCTGGTCTTTAGCCGTCAGAATCTGTTAACCCCTCTTCTCCCTGCGCGAATGGCTTAGTTCCCTGTTCGCGCAGTGCTACATTAAACACACTAGTAAATAATTTGTTTTCATAACAAAGGATTAGCCATGTCTAAAAAACGTTCCATCAAAGAGGTTCAGGACTTCCGTGACAGTGTAAAACGAGTAGTCGCTCTCCTTTCAGGTAAAAACATCCCTGTTGCAGAACGAGGGGACGACGCTTATGTACGCTATAACGATGATGGAGAGCCAATTCTCGTAAACATCCCATCAATCCCGGATAACGCAACACCGGCATTGATGAATGCTGTGCGCGGATTTCTCGATCATGAGGTTGCTCACATTTTGTTTACCGATATTCGTGTGTCCAACAAAATGAGAGAAAAAGGACGCGTTCCTTCCTGGTCGCTATGGAATGCCTTAGAAGACGTGTTCATCGAGCGAAAAATGGGTCAGGTCTTTAACGGAACAAGACGTAATCTGATGGCAACTCAGCGCCTTATAATCGAAAAAGTCTTTAAACCAAAGGCTTCAGAGGCTATTGCTTATTGTGGCAAAGATCAGCGCGCGCTTTTTCTAAACTTCTTTCTCTGTCCGGTTGTAAGAGCCTGGGATGGCCAAGCACCGTTCGTAGATTTCATGGATGAATATTGGCCTGTCATTGAGAAACCAATTTCATTATTAAAAGAACATGGTATCGATGTGGCCGTGCGTAACATGTCTTGCACCGAGGATTGTGTAAAGGTGGCTGCGACCATAGCTAAGATCCTCAAAGACACTGAAAGTGAAAGCAAAGGTAAGGAGTCAGCTCCGGGAAAAACTTCCGATCCTTCAGACGCTGACCAGACGGATGCCTCTGGAGAAAACAATGAAGACAACGAAGATCATGAGACACCCTCAGCGTTAGATAATCACAAATCTATCAAATCAGAATCACACAGTAAGCACAAACATGATAATAACGACAGTGATGATTCAGATAATTCTGAATCATCAGAAACAATATTCGATGATACAGAAAATGATAAAGAGGTATCAGATTCTGGTGCTTCTGATAACGCGGCGTCAGAATCATTTACCACTGACCACGAAAAAAGAAAATCGACAGAAGACGGCTCTTCAGACATTCCAACTCCGTCAAAAATGAGTCTGGAAGAGGCTTTAGAGGAGTTGGATAGCATGGAAGATGAAGTCGGAGGCATGACAGAAGATGCGCTATCCGAAACGATTAAAAGCGAGTTAACAGAAAGCTCGAAAAGCGAATACAGGCCATACAATCGCTCATACGACTTCATCGGCTCGATTGATCAGGCAGAAGCCCATATCAAACGGCTTATTAAAACATTCTCCGATATTGATTTAGGTGGATATCCAATCAGCCGTTATCGCATCGTTCCTGAAGGCAACCAACTCTTCGACAAATATATTGAAAAGCACCTTTCGTCAGGTGTTTCGTCGACGCTGGCAAAAGACCTGGAACGTGCAATAGCAAGCAGAAACAGAGTTCAGTTTATACCTGGCCAGCGTCGGGGGCGCATTCATGGTTCAAGTATCTACAGATTAACAATGAATGATGATCGCGTGTTTCGTAAAAAAGAAGAATCTAAAGCCGTTAACGCCTGTGTTCAACAAGTGATTGATTTATCGGGTTCAATGAGTGGCGAAACGATAAAACTAGCTCTTGCAAGTGCATATACCATCGCCGATGCACTTGATCGAATAAATGTTCCCAACATTATCACCGGCTTCACTACATTTGGTAGTCATATGGCGGCAGGAGAACTTAAGGCTGTCAAGTATGAGTTCTCTCGCTTTGAATCTTTAATGCTACCTATCATCAAAAATTGGAATGAAAAGGTAAATTCTCGCGAAGTTCGCTCACGTATGGGGTGCGTAGGCTACACATTCCCACTTCTTAATAACGTGGATGGTGAAAGCATAGCCAGCCTTGCATCGTTATTTTCCGGTCGCATGGAGGACAGGAAGATCATGCTTGTTCTGAGTGATGGCGCGCCGTGGGCTGTTGGGAGAGGTTTTGACGCTCATTTGCGTTCAGTTGCGAAGCAAATTGAAACGCAGACTGATATTGATTTGATGGCAATTGGCATCATGACTGACGCACCGGAGAGATTTTACTCAAATCATGCCCTGGTAACGAGCGTTGATAGTCTTGGTTCATCTGTAGTTACTGAACTATCTCGTATCATTTTAAAGTGAACAAAACAGCCTTAACGATAAGTAACCACTTACGATAGATAATGATATATTTATATAAGAAGTTGAACGCTCATTAGAAAACAAAGGAAAAACGCATGACTACTACTGCACTGCAAAATGAAAAAAATCCTTCTGATTACCTTGTTTGCAAGTGGTGCGGAAAATCATTTCACTATTTTAAGTCCCATGTAGCCAATGGTAATTGCGAGGGCATTCCTGAGTCAGTAAAAGATGCCGATCCTGACACCGTACTGAAAATGTACACAACACAGTTTCCAGATGAGCCAACGCTATCGAAAAAGGCACTTGATGCAATTCAAGCTAAACGTGCCGAGCAAAAAAGCGAAATGGCCAAATCATCTGGCGTGACCAGTAGCCCAGGCTACACAGGCACAGTTGAGTACAAGACAGATCTGGTCGCAGCTCACGAACTGCTAAATGTAACGGTGAAAGAACTCGGAACAAAACGTGGGACGCCGCTCATGGTTAGCGTCAACGTCAATACGCCGTTTCCAGAGTTCGTTCCAGAAGTGAAGAAGGGATACGTATATGGCGACTTCGAACTGATCAAAGACATTTTCATGATGCTTGAACTTGGCATACCTGGCTATTTGTGGGGTCATGCAGGAACAGGCAAATCTTCATTGCCTACACAACTATGTGCTTTGCTCAATCGTCCGTTAATCCGTGCCCAACATACAGCATCAATGGAAGAGGCTCATGTTACGGGACAAATTCTGGCGCGTGATGGCTCTACGTATTTCGAGCCTGGCTTGCTTGCGCTCGCAATGAAGCATGGCTGGGTTTACCTCGCGGATGAATACGACTTTGCGTTTCCACAGATTCTTGGCGTGTATCAGCCAGTGCTGGAAGGTGAAGCGTTGGTCATCAAAGAGGCGACTCCAGAATGGCGTCGCATTACTCCACATGAACGGTTTGCTTTCATTGGCACTGGCAACACGAACGGATCTGGTGATGAAACCGGCTTGTACCAGGGTACAAACATCCAGAACGCCGCGAACTTTTCGCGTTTTGGCATCGTTTCGAATGTGAAATACATGAGCAAAGAGGCAGAGATCAACATGTTGATAAATGCCGGTATCGTGGATGAATACGCAGAAAAGATGGTTAAGTTTGCCGGTATCGTTCGCGATGGATACGAAGAACACCTTATCAGTCAGCCAATTGGCCCTCGTGAACTTTTGTTGTCGGCCAAGATTGGAATGATGCGAGGCGACTTTGTGACAGGTATTGAGCGTTCTTTCATTAACAAACTCCCTTCAGCTTCTGCACAAGCGGCTCGTGAAGTTGTTCAAAAAATATTTGGTTAATCGTGCGTAAAGGATGTTTCGGCTCTCTTATCGCTGCTTCTGAAACTGGTAAGGCTTGTCTGGTGTGTCCAGACAAGCCCGATTGTCACCAATCAGCAAAAGAAGTTGCGATTTCGATGCATGGGAAGTTCGTAGGCTTCCCCAATGACAAAATCAAAAAAACCAGAAAGGTAAAAACACATGAAGGCACTGATGGTTCGAACTGACTTCTCACTTGGGGAGTCGGCTCTAAAAGCAGAAAACGCGGTGAAGATTGCCAGAGAAGCTGGCTACACCGCTGTAATTTCAGCAGATAGCATGAATATTGCGAGCGTTATTCCACTACAACGTGCCGCTGGTGACGACATGGCGGTTATTTGTGGTGTGAAACTAAACATTGTTGATGATCCCACATACGAGCACCGGGCTAAACTTGCTAAAGAATCTATGAGATGTATGGAATCATTAGAGCGGGGACGTAACTACTCGTTTACCGCTCTAATTAAAAATGAGCAAGGATATCGCGACATCTGCGAACTAATGACGGCGGCCAACACACGAGAACAGTTCTACTTTGTACCGCGTCTCTCGCTCGAACAGTTGGTTTCTACATATGCCAAAGGCAACATCATCCTGCTTACTTCCGACATCGGTAGCGTGTTCCAACGCAACGATTTTGCAAAAATCATAAGCACACTGATTACAGCGGGTGGAAAAGACAACTTCTATAGTGTGGTTTATCCGCACCCTACCCCATTCTACGACCAGATTAACGTCCGGGCGATGAAAGTCGCCAGCGCATTGAAAATAGAGCCAGTGGCGTTCTATCCCGCTTATTACGAATCGATCGACGATGCAGACATTAAAGACATTGCGCACATGGTTACGAACAACATCAAAATCGACCAGCCGCATCGTCTGCGTATCCCCCACCAGCGAGATAACGCCGTCAATGGTCGCCGCCATCTCCTTGAGGCGCTTAAAGCCTTCTCCGTTCGCATGGATGTGCCGGTAACAGCTGCAATGGCCTCAACAACGCAGGATACCATTATCGATGCCTGCACATGGCGCTGGCATGAATTGCCGCCAGCACTGCCAAAGATGGCAGACGACGAGCCTGCAACGCTTATGAAACTGGCTGTTGCAGGGCTGCGTAAACGTCTTACCACAAAAGAGTTTGGCTACACACCACCTGCTTCTGAGAACAGGGTTTATGTTGAGCGGCTAAAGTACGAAATGGACACGCTGACTCGCCTGGGATTTTGTGGTTACTTCCTGATGGTACGCGATCTGATGAATCATAGTCGTGAAACTGGCATTCCCGTTGGGCCTGGTCGTGGTTCCTCTGCCGGTTCTCTGGTGGCGTGGTGCATAGGCATAACCAACGTCGACCCAATCCGTCACGGTCTTCTGTTTGAGCGTTTCATCAACCCTGAGCGTCTCGACTTGCCGGATGCGGACTTGGACTTCAGCCAGGCACGTCGCCATGAGGTGATCGAGTATCTGAATGAACGCTACGGCGAAGATTACGTTGCGGGTATTCCGAACTTCACCTACCTGGGCGCAGCCTCTGCACTACGTGATACCGCTCGTATTTATGGTGTGGAGTCCGCAGATATGGCGGTATCAAAAGAACTGAAGAACGTCGAGGATGATAGCCTTCCATTGGAAGAGCTGCGCGAACAACTGGCAAGTCTCGACAAATACGCAACAAAATATCCTGATGCATTCAATGCAGCCTGCAAGTTACAAAGCCTTATGCGTGGCTTTGGTAGACATGCGGCAGGGATGATCGTAGCAGGTGTTCCTCTGACAGAACGTACACCGGTTGAGCGCCGTGGTGACGCGCGTTGTATCGCATTTGACAAGCGTTACTGCGAGGCTATGGGCCTAATTAAGCTGGACGTGCTTGGCCTGGCAACTCTCGATTTGCTCGATAGTGCAAAACGCTACATAAAAGAGAACACAGGTGAAGATATCAATCTTGATGCCATTTCTCTTGAAGATCGCAAGGTGCTGGATGGTTTTGCTGCTGGGTACACTCAAGGTGTTTTCCAGCTTGAATCAGGCCCAATGCGCAAGCTGCTTAAAGATTTAGGTGGTGGAATTGAGCCAATGAGCTTTAAAACGGTCGTCGCTACAACTGCGCTCTTCCGGCCGGGGCCAATTCAATCAGGCATGTTGGATGACTATGTTTCTGTCGCCAAAGGCTTTATGACGCCGGAATCATTACACCCCGTTCTTGATGAACTTACCGCGGAAACAAATGGCGTGATTCTCTATCAGGAACAGACGATGAACGCGACTCGATTGCTTGCCGGCTTCACAATGGCTGAAGCTGACGCTGTGCGTTCCGCAATCGGTAAGAAGAACATGGAAAAAATGAAGAGCATGGGCGAGAAGTTCATCGTTCAGGCTCAAGCTGGCTGGATAGACGTTGAGCTGGAAGATGGCACTACACAGCGCATTCACCGTGCGGAACATTTTAAATGCGAAGACGGAACTCTGAAAACTGTCGAAGAGGCACTTGAGCACGGCGCAAAACTACCTATAAACGCAGTACGCGTTACAGCGTCACATCCAGGGCTATCAGAGATGAAAGCGAAGGAGATCTGGACCGCATTTGAGAAAAACGGAGCCTATCAGTTCAATAAATCACACTCCGTTGCTTATTCTTTAATCAGTTATCAGTCTATGTGGCTAAAGACGCACTACCCTGCTGAGTTCTTCGCAGCTGCGCTCACCATTCTGGGCGAGGATAAGCATCAGGGGCTGGTGAAGGATGCGCTGACCTATGGCATTCGCGTATTGCCACCAGACGTTAATGTGTCATCTAACCGAATTGAGATCCGCACACTCGAAGACGGCAGTCAGGCACTGTATGCGCCATTCTCTGCTGTGAAAGGCTGTTCTGAAAATGGTTGTCAGGCAATTATGCGTGCGCGTGAGAAAGTTGGTGGCAAATTCGAGTCAGTGGCACAATTCGATGAAGCGGTCGAGAAGCGTGCATGTAACAGTCGTGTACGCGAGTCGCTTCATAAAGTAGGGGCTTTTGCGTCAATTGAGCCAGGCAGTCTGCCAGCAACTGATCCTGAACGACTGCGCGACCAGGCTGAGCTGATGGGCAATCTCATCATTGACGCTGTTAAAGCATCACGTCCGTTCGAAATGAATCCTAAGCGTTCTGCCGAAATCAACGTACTCATGACACGTATGGCGGCTGAAATGGGCTTGGGTGAGGAGTTGATACGCCCGACTATTGGTATTAAACCCAAAATCATGATCATTCTGGACAATGCGAACGGCAATGACGCTCGTACCGGCTACTTCATGGAGAACGGATACGACGACTTTAAGGCAAAACTACTGACAGTTGGAGATCTGCGCATGGGCGATCTTTATGTCACGGGTGTTTGTAAGAAGGTTAAGGACAAAGAGAAAGACTATACCAAAGACGAGATAGGCCAGTTCACAGACTTTATGCGGGAAGAAATTAATCTTGTACGACCAACCTACATTTTGACGTGTGGTAGTCGTTCAACCGCACTATTTAACAATAAGAGTAAACCATCAGATCTGATTGGTCGTAAGGAGTACTTCCCAGAGCTTGATGCAACCGTCTTCTACGGATTTAACCCGAATATCCTGTACTTCCGACCGGAAGAAGGAGAGCGACTGGAGGCCATTCTGGCTGATATCGCGGAGACAATAAATAAGTAATAAAGAAAACCCGCCTGTTGGCGGGTTTATAAAGAATTATGGCGCTTGTTGAGGAAGTCACTCCTCTTACGCACTTTGTTTTGCCATGCCGGCAGTTAGCTTCTGCCTTTGACTATTCATGCGGCAACCCCGCATTTCGCCACAATGGGCAATTCACTTTTATGGAATAAACTGGCCGTTGTGTCGATTTAATTAGCATGGCCTTACCATGCTAATTTATTCAACTTGTACAATCCTACAAATCTATCCACTCAGGCTTACACCGTCTTCGTTATTGTAGAAATGAGGATCATCAGCGTTGAATCAGCTTAGAGCAACGACATTTGCTGCTGCTGGGCCTTTAGCCCCATTCTCGATAGAGAATTCGACCTGCTGGCCTTCTTCCAAAGTGCGGAAATTATTACTCTGAATTGCCGAAAAATGTACAAAAACATCTTTACTGCCATCAGCAGGAGAAATAAAGCCAAAGCCTTTATCAGAGTTAAACCATTTTACTAAACCAGTCATTTTATTAGACATAGATATTACCTTCTTAATTTTGTGAGCCACATAGTGCGGCGAGAATTTGATCTGTATAGATTGGGACTTACTTAGGCACTTAAGGAGGAGACTCACGAAGAAGGGAAATCAGAAGATAACACTGAACTGAGACTGCTTTACTAAAACTGCTTACATAAGGTCTGTCTTGCAAACCAACGATGCTATTAACGCATACCCCTTCTTTTCATGCAACCTTTATTTTTCAAAGATAACTAATTTTTGTCACCATTGGTTTAGTAAACGTTAACGAACCAGACGATGCCAGACACCTTTACAGAGAACAGATGCCCGCCAATTGGCGGGCATCATTATGCGCATTTCGCAATATCTTTGCGGCGTTTAATCAGTTTCTCCGCAATTTGCTCTATTTCGTTGAAATCTTTCGAGACGCTGTTTCGAAGCGCCAGATTCCATTTACTCAAAGTTCGGGCATTTTGGACAATTTGATCGCCCTCTTTAAGTCGTCCGTTATTCATGAGCCATTCAGCCACATCAGCCCAATCCCAGAGAGGAGACTGGCCTTTTATGCGTTGTACAGGGCAAGGGAAGTCGCCGCTTCCGCGCTTACCGTCTTTGAGCAACGCCACTGCCTGGCGAGACAGGTCTGTCAGTTCCGCGATATCGCTTAAGCCCACAAGAGCCGAGTCGACGGATTCAACAATTGCACCGATACCGGCTGATTCAATATTGTCGACCGCAGATGCGATAGCTGCATCAAGTGATTGTGCTTCGCGGTCAAATTCTACATAGACGGAGTTTCCATATGCGCAAATTAGCGCATCGTCACAGCCGTTTTGGTACAGCGCGTCTTCCAGTCCTTCCGTCTCATACGATACGCCTGAGAGCGTCAGAGTGAAGTTATAAAGCGCCATAGTTTTCCTTTGAAGATAGTTGGACAGTTTCTGCAAAAGGCGGCTAATGCCGCCTTGAAATCATTTACAACGATCAACCATTCGTTTGATCTGTTTGGCATGGTTTTCGGGATTACCCGGAGTCGACCATACGCTCATTTGGTGAGTTTTGTGTTCACCTTCTGGATTACCGCATCGCAGTCTGCAAAAACAATGTGCAGCACCACCAGCTGCTACCCAGATCCAGCCTTTACTTAATGCATAGTCAATGGCTGCTTGAATATGCTTATTCGGATGTTGCTTCATTCGCCTCCGATAATAGTATTCTATTCACAGTGTTGACATCTGTCAACGGCGACTGAATTTCATCCGTTCATGCCACACCCCCATCCATCTCATGTATGTGACCTAAAGATGGTCAGCACAGCTTACCAAAATAAGACAACTAATTATCTTCGGTGATCTCAATATTTTCCCCTGAACAAAGTTGACATGACGCCATAAACCCGTTCTCTGTTTGATATAATTGATACAGATTTTATAAGTAGGAACCTATTAGAGTGAACACTGATATTTTTTCTAAAATCATGGCCGATCTGGAGTTCGACCGCGACAACCTTGAGGAAGTATGGCGTAAACAGCCACGGCTTTTAATGGAGTATGGGTCAAAACTAGCGCAGGCAGATCGAGATGTCGCAGAGGCAAAACTTAACCTTGAAGCTGTTGAAGCAAAGCTATACGACACAGAGCGTAAGAACTTGAGTATGAACGGCATTAAGTTCAACGAGTCTGTACTGGACGCTAAGGTTAAAACAAACCCACAGTATCTGTCTAAACGGCAGAAGTTGGATGAAGCACGGCACATCGCAGACATATACAAACATGCTGTCGCCGCCTTTTCGCATCGCCGAGACATGATCGTTCAGGCGTCAAAGATGGCCATCGTTGAATTAGAGCGATTAGGCTCTGAACGCTTTATTACTCCCCGTTGATTTTTGATAGATAATAAGTAAGTACTGATCTATCATTTAACAGCTCGAAAGAGCCACGAATGAACGAAAGCCCAACGCGCATAGCGCCATCGGCCAAATCACAACAAGGAGAAACACATGTCTAAGACATTACTTGATTTGCTTAACAAAACTCGTGAAGACATTGCCGCCAAACGTGGCAACAACGTTGATCTGACTCGCTTAAAAGACGGCGTCAACTATATCCGCATCTTCCCGAATAAAGACGACCCAAACGGTAAGTTCTTCCAGACTTTCGGTATGCACTACGTTAAGTATCAGAACGAGGAAGGTAAAGAAGCAACCAACGCTTATATTTGTGAGCAACATACTCACGGTCGCGCTTGTCAGCTATGCGAAATGGTTATGGAAGGTCGCGCTCGTCACAAGGGTAACAAAGCAATGGAAGAACGCATCGGTCAAATGCGTGCCACTCCTCGCTACCTGGTCAACGGCATTCTTTCTGCTCGTGAGGATTTCGCAGATGCTGAGAAATGCCAGTTAATCGAGCTGCCGTCTACTGTATTCGATGATATCTGCAAAGCAATCACCGAAGACATCGCTGATGATATCGGCAATCCACTGAGCAAAGAGGAAGGCTACGCATTCCTGATTAAACGTACTGGCTCTGGTCGCGATACCAAATATGACGTCTCGCCTAAGCGTAAAGTCTACAAAGGCGATATCGAAGATAAATTCTGGAACACCCAGCATGATCTGATCGCATACGCAAATCAGGCTGATGAAACTCGTCTTCTGTCGACAGTTCGCACTATGGGTCGTCTGATTGGCATCGCTGCACCAACTGCCGCAGCATCTGCACCAGCAATTTCCTCAACCGCGAAAACATCGGCTGCGGCACTACCTGGATTTGGCTCTGTCACTGGTCATACAGAAGGAGCGACGGCTGTAGCAACCGCGCACACACCGGCTTCTGAACCAACCAGTCTGGTTGATGAAGAAATCCTCCGTGCCGTTGAAACTGAATTTAAACCAGAGGCAAGTTCCGCTGCCGTTGCCGTATCAGTCAAAGAGTCTGAAGCAGTCGCAGCGACATCTGTAGCAACCGCATCTGCGACGGAAGATGAAGGTCTGGATGACCTACTGAGAGAGCTGGACTCTCTGTAATCCCATTACGTGACCAGTAAGGCGTCTACGGACGCCTTACTTTTTGGAAGGAATGTACCGGTGAATTATCTCTTCGTAGATGGCAATAGCCTGGGTTATTACCATCAACAATCTGACAAATTGCACAACGGCGAAATGGAAGTACAGGCTGCTTTCGGCTTTGTTAAGAACGTCCGTCGTTATGCCTCCATCCTCCATGCCCGACCTATGATTCTTTGGGATGGATTTAGTGACAAGCGTCGCGACTTTTACCCGGACTACAAAGCAAATCGCGACGACGATCCTGATATGAAAAAGATGAAGGAAGGCTTTGCTATCCAGAAGCCATACATCCTCAAAATGATGACCGCGCTTGGAGTTACCCAACTCATTGCAAAAGATGCAGAAGCGGATGATCTGGCCGGGCTGCTGGTATCCCGCATGGCACCGCAGCCAACCGTTGAACACATCTATCTGTTAACAGGCGATAGCGACTGGCTTCAGTTAGTTCGTGAAAACGTAAGCTGGGTAAGCCTGCGTGAAGACGCCAAAAACAAGCAGGTTAATTTTGAGCAATTTGCGGAGCTGACAGGATTCGCCACGCCTCGCGCATTTTTGGAAGCAAAAGCATTACAAGGCGATAACTCGGACAACATTAGCGGTGTTGGTGGCATTGGTGCTGGCGGTGCGAAAGAGCTGCTGCATGAATGGGGAAGTGTCGCAACGATGGTACGCGGCATCAACGACGGCTCAATCGTGGTTAATAAAGGGCGTCATAAGACCGCCTTCAACAAACTAGCGAAGAATGCCTTCAACGAGAAAACAGGCTGTCGAATGCTCGAAGCGTTCAAGAGAAACATCACGCTAATGAACCTGATTGAGACGAAGTTTCCGCCTACCGAAATCGAAACAATCAAAGGCAATCGTGACGTGAAAGCATTCGAGCAACTGTGCTACGAGCTGAATTTCCGTTCGTTCCTTGAAGACCTTGAAGTGTTTGTTCTTCCATTCGAAAGGTATTGCTAATGCTTAAATCGATTATCAATGGCGCTACAACCACCCCTGCCCAACTGGCAAAAGAGATTGTCTTTTATCACGGTGAGTACGCTGTCATCGCACTGCCGTCAATTCTAGGCGCTGCCGGAATGAAAGCGACAGATCGCGAGTTTGGATTAGTCAGCGAGCAGGTCGTAAAAATCCTCGCTCGTGTATCCAGACTCCTTAACCACGATGCGATTGTATTCGATGAATCCGCCGCTTTAAAACGAATCAACGAAACAAAAGGAGCCTGATCATGGCAAAAGGAAAATCCGCACTGGCACTTGCTCTGAAAAAGAAAATCGGTAGCAACGACGAAATTCAGAAAGTAACTCATTGGATTGATACAGGCTTTCCACCGTTAAACAAAGCTATTTCTGGTCGTTACGATGGCGGCTTCCCATGTGGTCGTATCGTCGAAGTATTCGGTCCTCCAAGTGCAGGGAAAACGTTCCTTGCAACAGCAGCGATGATCTCCGCTCAAAAACAAGATGGTCTGGCGGTATTCCTCGATCATGAAAACAGTTTTGACGTTGGCCTGGCTGTCGCCAATGGCCTGAACGCAGATGAGGATGACGGTCAGTGGGTATACAAGCAGCCAGATACCTTCGAAGACTCTGTAGAGTTGATCGGCACAATACTTAAATTGGTTCGTGATGAAGAGCTTATCCCCGAATCAGCACCAATCTGTATCGTGGCTGACTCTCTTGCGTCTATGGTTCCGAACTCCAAAGCCGAGAAGTTCGAAAAGATGGCTGAAGGCACTGCCAAAGACAAAGATCAGCTAAACATGAACGACAATACGGCACTGGCTCGTGCGACGAGTGCGAACTTCCCTACTCTGGCTTTGTGGGCACGCAAATACAACGCCTGCATCATCTTCTTGAATCAGGTTCGCACAAAAATCGGTGTAATGTTTGGCGACCCTACTACGTCGCCAGGTGGAGATTCACCGAAGTTCTACGCTTCTGTACGTATCCGTCTTGGTGCATCGGTGATGAAGGATGGTAAAGAGAAGATCGGCCAGGACGTAGGCGCAGAATGCATCAAAAACAAAGTTGCACCACCGTATGGCAAATGCACCTGGAAATTCTACTTCGATCCTACTCGTGGCCTCGACGTTATCGAATCGCTCGTCGAGTACATGCTGGAAGAAGGATACCTGCCAAAGAACGCCAGCGGGCGAGTTGAAATTGGTGACAAGAAATACACCAAATCGCAGATCGTCGAGATGTATCGGGAGAAGCCACTGGCTGAAATCATTGCGGCTTTGCAGGCAATCGACGACCGAAGAGCAAAAGACAACCCCACCGAGTCAGTAGAAGAGTAAACACAAGGCGTCCACCGGACGCCTTTTTTATCTCTTGAAAATATATAAGCACTTACTTATTATTTTCGCATAACAACCACATAGGAAAACACATGATCAAAATCTATCTATTGGCAGTAGCCACAGGCCTTTCAGTGGCTCTCATCTACGGTTTACTGGTTCCGTCGCTGATTTCTACCAAGAGTGATTTAGCCGTCATGTTTGGAGTTATCGTTGGTTTTGGTGCTCCTGTAATCGGTCTTATTGCTGGTCGTAAGTTTATCAACTCATTAATCAAAGCAAAGGGGAAATAAGTAATGAAGAAAGGTTTACTTGCAGTTGCTCTGGCGGCTATTTGCACAATGGGTCTTACTGGCTGTGATCGCGTGGAGCCTGGATACGTTGGCATCAAAGTAAACAAATTAGGTGAAGACAAAGGGATTGGTGAAGTGGTTGGCGTTGGTCGCCAATGGACAGGTCTTAACACCGAACTTTACGTATTCCCGACCTTCAAACAAATGAAGACCTACGACGAGCCGTTCACATTCCAGATGAGTGACGGTACTGCTATTGGTCACAAAATTGGCGTTGCGTATCTGGTTAATCGTGACAAGGTAACGACGGTGTTCCAGACCTATCGCAAAGGCGTAGACGATATCACCGAATCAGATCTGCGTCAGAAAATTGCCGACTCTCTAAACCGTTTGGCCAGCCGTATGACCACTGACTCATTTATCGACGGTGGTAAGGCACAATTGCTGGACAACGCACTGAAAGATATTCAGAAAGAGATGTCTCCGGTTGGTATTGAGGTACTGAGCCTGTCATGGGTTGGAAAGCCTGATTACCCAAAAACTGTCATTGAATCTATTAACGCCAAAGTAACGGCTAACCAGCGTACTCTGCAACGTCAGCAGGAAGTTGAACAACGTAAAGCTGAGGCGAATATGCTACGTGAACAGGCTAATGGTGAAGCTGATGCTATCCGTGCTCGTGCGCAAGCAGAAGCAGACGCCATTCGTCTGCGCGGTGAAGCTCTGCGTCAAAACCCGAACGTTATGGAACTGGAAGCCATCAATAAATGGAATGGCCAGTTACCGCAGTACATGACTCAAGGGGCTAACACTCCTTTCATTACAGTGAAATAACTCCCCTAAAAAGTTCAGGCGTCCAGTTGGACGCCTTTTTTATCGCAATTATCTTATTAAGAAAACAATTTGTTTAAAAGGATAAGAAAACATGACAGCTATTAAGAAACTCTACGATGCCGCAAACGTGGCTCTGGATGTTATTGATGATGAAGCAGCAAAAGGCTTTCCTGAACCTGATTGGGCGCATCAGCTACGAAACGCTATCGCCGAAATGAATCCACCAGATCCGACCACCGACGAGACAGACTGGCAGCGATTTATCCGTATGTACGCTCAGGAAATAGGTCCAACGCCAACGGCAGAGCAAGCAATGCTGCTGAAATACTTCAAAGAGGCGGGAGAGGATTTACCAATTGATGACTCAGCATATTGGTTCCACTGCGCATGGCGTAAGTATGACGTGATATTCACACAAGGCATGGGGAGCAAAGATATGGTTGTGTGGCATCTACTCCATATAGACACAGCCGTTGACAGAGTTATTGAACAGTTTTTCCCTAAACAAGAAGATTGATCGCCTATTCATAACTAACAAAATAAGTAAACACTAACCACAAAAGGAAAAACACATGAGAGTTTTAGTTCGAATCGTTACCAGCACTGTCTATGACGTGTTTCCGCTTTTTATGGTCAAAGCCGATGGCCTTAACGACGAAGAAACTGACGCGCTGATCCAGCGTATTCTCGTTGAATATACAGGTCATGACGCTGATTCAGTGATGGTTGATGATGATGGTGTTTGTTGGCATAACGGCAACTGTTGGTACGTAGAAGAGACTCAACAAATCAGTGATGAAGATGCCGCACATCTTGAGCGTATTTTAAGCATCAGCACTTTTGAGTGAGTTTACAGTAAAATTTATATAAGTTAGTATCTACCTATCATGAAGATTTTTATTGAATACTTGTTACTCATCGTTTCAATAGCTTTTGTCATCGACTGCATTTTCACCGGTGTCATTCGTAAAGTCTTTTCCCCGGTGAACGACGTAGTCATAAACGCTTTGGCTATCGTGCTCGTATTTAATTCAGCATTTGATGTAATCAAAGAGGTGGCAGCATGAAGGCCATCCCATTCGCGCTGTTGTTCCTTTCTTCGATCGTTGTGGCCGACACCACTGTTTATCAGTGTGAAATGTCTGTAGCCGACGTTAAGAATGGCGCTCTTACCGACGTCATAAAAGCACCATATGGAGCGATGGTCGTAGACAGCGGCGACCAGTTCTATGTTGTGCGTGACGATCGAGTGTTGTCATCCCCATATCTCACAAATCGTAATGGCAAATTAACCGGCGTCGGAGAAGACCACTTCGTATACAACAAATACAAGGGCTTCTATGGTGTTCACGCTTCTCAGCAAAGCTACCTTTTCGATGACTGCAAGGAGGTTGGATAATGGCATTAACACTGGCAGGTCTGGAAATCGAGAAAACAAGCGGCTACTGGCGTGCTAAGGGTTTCAAGCAGCCTGGCATTCTTGAGCGTCTGGAACGTGAAGATGGGTATATCGTCCACCAGCGGCGTGAATGGCGTATGTACGATCCAGAAACAGGAAAACTGACTACAAAAGCCGGAACACTTTGGGGTCTGTTAAAGAAAATACACTAAATGCAAACTGACTGCGGCACGTTCCGCAGTCATATTTCATAGTCGTCACCGCTGACAGCATACACAATCAACTACCGCTGATAGCATATCGAGAGTCTATCTCACCGCTCACAGCATACTTTACTCGATTTTTTACCGCTGACAGCATACTTAAGACATTGCATGAATAATGTGTACCGGTATGGGTATAACCAGAACAAAATTACCGCTGGCAGCATACGAAGGTCTGACATATACCATTAATTACCGCTGATAGCATATCCAAACAAAAATTCCTCAATAAAACACCGCTGACAGCATACGTTCTATCAGGGAGCAGCAGGCAATAAATGCCTTTCACTACAAGCAATCAGCGCAATAGCAATAGAATGTTAGTGAGCGCAAACCTATATGGAATGCACTCTTCGAGGTTAGTAACCACTGGGGAGGTATGACAGAGCATTGAGTGGTGATAGATGATTTACCGCCCACAGCATACGTTCATCTCACTATACCGCTGGTAGCATATATTTAACCGTTTACAGCATACTTTTCAGAAAAATAGCCGCTGATAGCATACATTTCACCGCTGACAGCATATCAAAGCAGTTTGAGACTATTGGAAAGGATCTCAATCATCTTGATATTTTCAGGCGTCAAATTCTGCGAAAGTTCGGTTATCTTGTTGATAATGTTCTGTTTGGCATCAATTTCCCCAGCTTTCTCATCTAGTTTTTTGGGTTCGATGTCTTCAGGTTTTGGCGGTGCGACTTTGAGTTTTGGATTGCGGCTGTGAATCTGGATATAGATCGACCGCCCTCGCTTAATCTCGCTGTATTCGAGATAACCCAAATCTTGGAGAGCTTTTAAGCCGTTGCGTATAGTCTGATTCTGCGAGCTGACATTCCTGCTACTCAAATTGAGTCGCGCACGCAATCGAGCAAGCGATACCGGCGCAGGCTTGGTTGGAAGACTTTCGATGAAGGTGTACAGAGCCTGTGCTGTTTCTTTGCGTGGTAGCTTATTGATAACCTTTAACTGCAAAAGAACCTTATGGTCAAAGCGATATAGTTCGGCCAGCTTCGGTTCTGCATAGAACACCACCGTATCTTTCTGCTCGTTGTAGTCCACGCTATTGATGAGGTGCACCATCAGAAGCGAGATCTTGTTAGAGCCGTCGACGTTCTTTTCTTCATACGTTCTCTGGAAAGACAGAGTTGTACGCATGATCTTCAAAAGACTGTTTGTAAGCCGGTCGCGGAGTGTTTTGCGGATCTGTGACGATGGATAGCCACAAAACTTCGCAAATTTCGTGATGCTTAACTCGACACGACCGTTAGGTTCGCCGTATTCTGCCAGCGAACGCACAACGCCCACCCACGTTTTGAAATCATGATCCATGTCGAGACGAGGACCGGTTATCTTGATATCGGAATAGCCTTCAGAACGGGCTACTTCGAGCTGAACAAGCTCCTTTGAAGCATCGATCTCATTTGGCTTGTTACGCTTGCTGTATTTTGTCCCCTTGAGCGTGGGCACGAACAATCCCAGCCGCATCAACGCAATTGGTTGGACTGTATTGTTGCTATTAGGGACAAGTTCCCCTGTGTACAATTCAAGGGAACCTTCTTCAAAGTTGTCGAGATTATCTTCTACTTCTTTGTTATTTTTACCTTTTTTATTTTTTGTGGACATGTGGACACCTTTGTCATTCAACCGCTGACAGCATACTTGATTTGCCGCTGACAGAATACCAAAAACAGTTGGCAGCATACGGTGAACCGCTGACAGACTATCAATTACCGCTGACAGCATACATGAACATGGCTTCAGACCAGTCGTGGCGCGGCTTACAGCGATCGGGGATCTTATTTGATCTATACAAGGATCTATCTATGGATCTCTTTATTAGGATCTATCCTGTGGATATGTGAATAATTAAAACAGGCATTTACTACCTTCGGCGCACCTGGTGGGTTATCGTTGCCTCGGCTAACAATCACAGAAAAATGACATATGGATCTAAAACGCACGCGCTGGGTTCGTCGTCTTGAAGACGGCTCCTACACTATCGAATCAAATTCCAACCTGAATAAGCAGAAGTTGCTTTGTGACATCTGCGGTATAGCGGCGAAGTGCCCGATCTACGAAACCAGAATTAAACTTGATAAGGCTGGTGTGAATTTTCATTTAAACAGTTGCATCAGGTACGTTCCATTACTCGCATTTCGTAAACCGATCATCGGATTGGATGCTCCCTACTTCAACACACTCCGTTCAGGTGTGACGTGGCGAGATCGTTTATCACCAGACAAGCTGATTTGCCTCGTATCCGCAGACACAGGGAAAATCATCCGTTTTGGGAAAGTAGACAAGGTTTACTCAGGCCCAGTAGACGAAATGTTGCGGAAACACAGCCGGTTTAATCATCTCTGTATGGGTGGTGAGAAAATCGAGAAAGTAGAAGAAGTGATCCGCAAATCCTACGGACACTTTCTGACCAAAGATAGCCTGCTCACCGCAATCTACATCAGACATGTAAAACGTGAGTTCGACCTCGAATACCACAGCGAAGAAGAGCTTAACCTTGTTGACCCACGTCCAAAAGCTGGCGTCATAAGCATAAACGCAGCGCGTAAAAAGCCCACTGACGCGCTGTAACCCTCCAGATCGTATATTGGCGTAGATAGAATCTACGCCCCCTCAAAATAGCTCTCATAGCGTTCTACAGTGATCCTGTCTTATTTTTAGTCATACAGACAAGCAAAGTTGCGCCACGATAAATAGGTATATACTTACTTATAAATTTTGTATATTAAGGCGCTCGTTTCATTCCTAACATACCGTTATGCATAGTTGTTTACCTCCTCATTGCTCTTAGAATTTGTATCAAAATAACCACAAAGGAAAAATACATGACTTTGCCATACGGCGTCATTTCTGACTGCCACTACCACAAATGGGATGCGTTCTCCACGACGAACGCTGAGGGGCTTAACTCCAGACTTGAAATACAGTTGGAAGCAACGAAAGAAGCAGCCATCGCCATGAAGAAGGCCGGTTGTAAGTACATGTTGGTTGCCGGTGATACATTTCACGTCCGAGGAACTGTGTCCCCTTCTGTTTTGCATTACGTAACTGAAACGTACAAGTGGATTATCAACGAGCTTGATCTGACAGTAGTAATGCTGGCCGGTAATCACGATCTTGAAACCAACGATTCAGTATATAGCGCCAACGCAGCAGCATCGCTGAGTTCTATCGGCGTGGTAATCGTATGTGGCAAGCGCCCACACTCAATAAAAATTGGTGATGTGACTGTCCACCTGATTAGCTGGCGTAACAATCATGCGGAGCTTATCAGCGATCTGAAAGCATTACGTAAGAGCGTAGAAGGTGATAATCATGACGTTGTTATCCATACATCCATTAACAAAGCCATTCCAACAATGCCTGACGTCGGTATCGATGCGCAGGAGTTAAAGGATATCGGCTTTCGTCTCGTGCTTAGTGGGCATTACCACAACCACAAAGAGGTCATTCCTGGAGTTATCAGTGTCGGTGCACTGACTCATCAAAATTGGGGAGATGTTGGATCTCTGGCTGGCTACATGATCGTAAACCCGGACGGCAGTTTCAGTCACTACGAAACCAGTGCGCCTAAATTCATTAACCTGGAAGATGATGTTGCTGATGACCAAATTCGCGGCAACTACGTGCGTTTCCGCGCCGTAATTGAGAACGATGAAGAAGGCATTAAGTACCAGAACATCCTCAAAACAATGGGTGCAAAAGGTGTCGTGTGCAACTTCATCCGTAAGTCATCAATGATGGAAGGGACAGCCAGCACAACTGAAACCAGCAAAATCGATAGCCTGGGAGAGTCGGTATCTGCTTATTGCAAGATTGTCCACGATACTGACGGCGGATTTGATCTGAGCAAATTGGATATTTTGTGTCAGGAAATCCTCACCGAAGCGGAGAGTTCGGAGGCTGTGTGAAGCAAAGTCGTTATGGGAGCTTTCGAGACTTTGCCATCACGATGAAAAGACTTGAACGAGGCCAGACGGTGATGTTTCACAAGCCCTACCCGCCACAAGGAAATCCCGTAGCGTTTTATCTTGGAAGGTTAACAAGAAAAGGCGTATTGAGGCGCAGATCCTTCCCGGCGCATACGGAGTTCAGATTGAAAGAAGGCCAAAAGCTAACACACGGTATCAGAGGTGTTATATGAAGTTTTTAAAGCTCCAGGTTGAGAATTTTATGGCTATCGCCAGCGCGGAGGTCGAGTTAGATCAGCGTGGTTTAGTGCTTATTCAGGGTGTTAATAGTGATGATAGTTCCGCATCAAGTAATGGCTCTGGAAAGTCAACTCTAATGAATAGCCTGATGTGGTGTCTTTATGGCGAAACAGCTCATGGTGTGAAGGGTGACGATGTGTTGTCTACCGACCATGAAAAGAACTGTCGTGTTGCAGTAACCATCGAGGATGAAGGCAAGAGATACGCAATCATTCGTCACCGTAAACACAAAGAGTTCAAAAATCGTCTTATCGTTCGTGGTGAAGATGGCGATATGACGAAAGGCAAAGATGCGCTGACGCAGGAGTTCGTCGAGCGTCTGATCGGTGCATCTAAAGAGGTTTTCATGGCTTCCATCTATGCGAGCCAAGAAGCTATGCCAGATTTACCTGGAATGTCCGACAAAAACCTCAAAACCATCGTAGAAGAAGCCGCTGGCGTTGACAGACTGACACGCGCCTACGCTATTGCTCGTGAGCGAGCTAATGCAGCTGCCGCACGTATGGATGTGGTTAAAACCAAATTGGAGTCGACAATCTCGACCATTGAGGCAACACAGTCAGAAATTGAGTCAGCGAAAGCCTCCTCTGAATCATGGGAGCAAGAGCGTTCTAAACGTTATGACGATGCCCTGGCTGGGCTGGCCAGTGCCGAAGTTGAGTTAACGGAAGTTGAACTTGAGATCCGCACTCTTCCCGAACAGATACGTGATACCGAGAAGGCAATCGAAAGTGAGCGCAAAAAGTTAGCCTCAAAAGAAGAACATGACGCCAAGTTGCTCAAAGTTCGTGGTGCGATAACTGATATTCGGGCAAGCATCAAAGCTACAGAAAATAGTCAGGCTGATGCAATGAGCCGCGCGCGCAATTTTAAGACCAAAGCAGAAGAGGTTGGTACTAAAGTAGGATCACCATGCCCTACTTGTGGCAAAGCCTACTGCGAAGAAGATCTATCAACGGTGAAGGAGAATTTCATTGAACAAGCACGTCAGGAAATTGGTCAGGCGAAGACACTTGCAGAGGCAATGGCTAAACACAAAACGAATCTTGAGAAAGCGTTAAGCATTGAGTCTGCCCTTGTTAAAACGACACCTGATGTAACGGCTATCATTGCCCGGATTGAAGAGCTTACGAAACAACTCTCATCTTTGCGTCATCGTGAGAAGGAGGTTGTTGCTATTGAGTCTCTTGTGACTCGTGCTCGTACTGAGGTCGATCGTATATCAAAAGAGATTAATCCGTTTATTGCTCTTATCGCCAGACACGAAGATAACTTGGTATCCAGTAAGTCTACCTTCAAGTCCTTAAAAGATGAGTTGAAGGCTATTCAGGAACAAACGTTGCTATTGGAAAAAGCTCGTCAGGTCTACTCTCCTGCCGGGGTGCGTTCTCATATTTTGACGTCTGTTACGCCTTTCCTGAATACACGCACTGCCGAGTATCTCAATACGTTGTCTGACGGGAATATTACTGCTGAGTGGTCGACGATGGATGTCACTAAAAAAGGTGAGTATCGCGACAAATTCAACATTAGTGTGCAGAAGAAAGGTTCAAGTAAGTCGTTCCAGACCCTCTCTGGTGGTGAGAAGCGGAAGGTTCGCATTGCGTGTTCTTTGGCATTGCAGGATCTGGTTAGTAACCGGGCGAGTAAAAACATCGATTTGTTTATCGGCGACGAAATTGACGATGCACTCGATACAGCCGGTCTTGAACGCCTCATGGGTATTCTGGAGTCCAAAGCTCGCGAGCGAGGTACTGTGCTGATTATCTCCCATAAAGAGATGAAGTCATGGTTCCGGGAAACTATTACGCTGGAAGTTAAAGAGGGGCGCAGCTATGTCGTTTAAATTAAGCCGCTCGCAGTTTTTGCAGGTATTTGCAGTGATGCAGTCGATAAAACTGATCAATGGGCATACTTCCAATGGTGCGGCTCCACGTATTCTGTGGGGCAGCAACAATATTGACGGAGTACAATTCGCCGCGTTGCTTGGTCTAATATCCGAGACGCCATTGATGCAAAGTTTGAAATCACTACCACCTGGATGTATTGCGCCGATCCTGATTAATCCTTTTGTTGAGGGGGGATATCTTCCCAACGTCGGGCCTGGGTTTATTGCATCCCATGAAACTGAAGATCTTAACATTAATAGCGAAGGGTTCTTTGGGGGAATGGGTGCGCATCACTGTATGGCTTTCACGAACCTTATTCGACTTGCCAATAAGCGGGTGGATAGTTTGGCATCGCCAGGTGATGCTTTTACTGGTTTCCTTATCCAAAGGAGGGATAAAAAGTACAGTGCGGACAAACTACAGTTTGTTGGTAAGTATGGAGAAATGGTAGAAATCGAACTTCAGCTCCCTCATGTTTTAGCAAACGATAGTGCAGACAGTCGGAGGCTATTGGGCATCATGCGTCATTTCATAGCAAGTGGTGTTAAACATGCCGCAGATAAACGTGTCACGCAGGAAAATGAGTATTCAGACTTTGCAAACTATCCCCAACCAACGTTGCAAACGGCAATAGTAGCCAATTCGTTGGAGGCGAGATTATTGGAAAACCCTATATGGGGAACATGGTAAGGAGACTATATGAGTAAAAAAATCAGCGTAGTTGGTGTTGATCCCTCAATGAGCAACTTTGGGCTTGCTGTGGGCACTTTAGACCTTGAGACGGACGAACTTGAGATTCACGGCCTTACTCTTGTTGAGACTAAAGCGGGGAGTAACAAAAAGACCGTTCGTGTGAACAGTGACGATCTGCGCCGCGCCAGTGAAATATGGCGTGTTGCGAAGCCAATCATTGATAAGGCAAATATGGTTTTTTGTGAGCTACCGGTTGGGAGCCAAAACTCTCGTTCGCAGACGTCTTACGGTATTTGTATCGGTGTACTTGCGTGTGTGGATAAGCCATTGATCCAGGTTACTCCAAACGAAATCAAGCATTTTGTCGGCAATAAACTTACTACATCGAAAGAAGAGATTATCCAGTGGGCTACGAAAAAACACCCTAAAGCACCGTGGCTGCGTCGTAAGCAATCTGGACAGGATGTTCTCGTGAACAAAAACGAACATTTGGCTGATGCGGTGGCTGCCATCCATACCGGTATGCAAACAGATCAGTTCCGCCAGGTGCGCGATGTTCTTAAGTCTCTCATTTGATTTCATTGATAGGTAAGTGCTTATCTATTAACATGGGCCACTATATTTAGTGGCCCTCTTTATTTGGTGATACATGATAAGCATCGTAAAACGTAACGGCCAAACAGAGCCGTTATCCGAAGAAAAATACAACCGCGTCGTAATGTATGGCGTAGAAGGCATTCGTGGTGTAAGCGCATCCGCTGTAGCAATGGGAGCTGCGGCCAGCATTTTTGATGGGATTACCACCAGCCAGTTGCATGAGGCTTTGGTTAAATCTGCCGCTGATTTGATCTCACCAGAAGCACCAAATTACTCACAGGTGGCTGCCCGCCTGAACATTTTTAAAATCCGCAAAGATGCCTTCGGTCGTTACGACTATCCGAACTTCTACCAACACATTGTCAAGAACGTTAACAAGGGCGTTTATGACAAGGATTTGCTGACACATTATTCGTTTGAAGAGATCGAAGAACTCGGCAATTACATTAAGCCGAAACGTGACGATCTTTTTGGCTATGCAGCTACGGTGCAGTTGCAAAGCAAATACCTCGTTCAAAACCGTGTTACTGGTGAGATTCATGAGGGGCCGCAACATATCTATATGCTGGTAGGCATGTGTCTGTTCCAGAATTGGGAAGACGACTGCGCTGGCAAAACACGTATGGAGATGGTCAAAGGTTTCTATGACGTTACAAGTACGTTCAAACTGTCTCTGCCCACACCAATCATGGCCGGCGTCCGTACTCCAACCCGTCAGTTCTCCAGTTGTGTGCTGATTGAGTCTGGCGATAGTCTGAAAGGGATTAGTGCAGCTTCAGCCGCAATTATCGACTACGTTTCACGTCGTGCTGGAATTGGTATTGGTTTTGGCCGTATCCGTGCGCTGGGCAGCGAGATCCGCAATGGTGAAGCCACCCATACCGGAGTTATTCCATTCCTGAAGCATTTCCAGACGGCTGTTAAATCTTGTTCGCAAGGTGGTGTTCGTGGTGGCGCAGCAACAGCGTTTTACCCGATCTGGCATCTTGAAGTTGAAAGTCTGCTGGTGGTGAAAAATAACCGTGGTATTGATGAAAACCGCGTTCGCCATCTTGATTACGGCGTCATGAGTAACCGTCTAATGTACCGTCGACTCGTCAGAAGCGAGAACATCACTCTGTTCAGCCCGCATGATGTGCCTGATATGTACGAAGCCTTCTTCACAGACCAGGAGCTGTTTGAAAAGCTGTACCATAAATACGAAGCCGATGATTCAATTCGCAAGAAGCCAGTACCTGCCATTGAGCTGTTCTCATCTCTGATGCAGGAACGAGCGTCCACGGGCCGAATTTATATTGCGAACGTAGATCATATTAACGAGCATGGCGCTTTCATTCCTGCTCTTGCACCTGTTCGCCAGTCAAACCTGTGCATGGAGATCACTCTACCCACTCGTCCACTGGCATTTACCGACGACCCGAACGGTGAGATCGCGCTATGCACTTTATCCGCTTTTAACCTCGGAGCCATCCGTTCACTGGAGTCTCTTAAAGAGGTGGCGTTCTATGCCGTTGCTGCACTGGATTCGTTACTGGATTATCAAGACTATCCGATGGAGGCAGCCGAAGTGCCTGCCAAAGCTCGTCGTAGCTTGGGAATTGGTGTAACCAACTTTGCTTATTACCTGGCAAAGAATGGCGTTCGTTATTCTGATACCGCTGGCAATAAACTGGTGCATGAAACGTTCGAAGCTATCCAGTATTACCTTCTTGATGCCAGCTGCCGACTTGCTGAAGCAAAAGGTGAGTGTGACTGGTTTGAGCAGACCAAGTACGCAATTGGTCAGTTGCCGATCGACCATTACCGTTCTTCATTAGACGAAAGTGGCGAAACCAACTTTGAGTTAAAGATGCCGTGGGAAGAACTGCGTGAACGTATTGCAAAATACGGCCTTCGCAACTCCACACTGACGGCACAAATGCCATGCGAGACTTCCAGCCAGATCACTAATTCCACCAACGGCATCGAACCGCCTCGTGGCCCGGTGTCGGTGAAATCTTCTAAGGACGGCATCGTTAAGATGGTCGTGCCTGAGTTTGAAAAACTGAAGGAACAGTATGAATACCTGTGGGATATGCCGGACAACCGCGGCTATCTGACAAAGGTGGCGATCATCCAGAAGTTCTTTGACCAGGCTATTTCAGCCAATACCAACTATGACCCTTCTCGCTTTGAAGGCGATAAAGTCCCAATGATGACGCTACTGTCAGATTTGCTTCTCGCCTACAAGATGGGAGTTAAAACGCTTTACTACCACAACACCAGAGATGGGGCAGGAAAGCGTGATGACGACGAACCGCAGAATCCACTGACGCAAGCTGTAGCCGTCGAGCCAGAAGATGAGTGCGACGGAGCCTGCAAAATCTGACATATGGTGGGGGATATCCCCACCTTCTCTTTGATTTGTAAGCCTTGTTTAAACACATAAGATAACAACTTGTTTAAACGCACCAAAAAAGAAAAAGGAAAAACACATGTCATATTCAACGTTCCGTTTGGGTGCTAATGATGCAACCAAAGAGCCTATGTTCCTCGGACAATCTGTCAACGTGGCACGTTACGATCAGCAAAAATACCGTGATTTTGAAAAGTTGATTGAACGTCAATTGTCTTTCTTCTGGCGGCCGGAAGAAGTTGATATTTCGAGCGATCGTATCGACTTCAACACGAAGCTGCGGGACCACGAACGTCACATTTTTCTGAGCAATCTCCGTTATCAAACGTTACTCGATTCAGTTCAGGGACGTAGCCCAAATGCAACGCTGCTGCCGCTTATCTCTATTCCTGAACTGGAAACGTGGGTTGAAACATGGTCTTTCTCTGAGACTATCCATAGCCGCAGCTACACCCACATTATTCGTGGCATGGTGGACGATCCGAGCATTGTTTTTGACGGTATTGTTACGGATGAAGAAATCATCAACCGAGCGATCAGTATCTCTGCTGAATATGACAGGCTTTATGGGATGACCTGCGAGCGCCAGTCGTTAGGTGAGAAAGAGTTTGAACGTCTGTACGTAAATGAATATGGCTGGGAGCCATACCCTTTGCATCGTCAGCTTTTCCGCACGTTGGTGTCCATTAATGCGCTTGAGGCGATCCGTTTCTATGTAAGTTTTGCATGTACGTTTGCCTTTGGCGAACGGAAGTTGCTTGAGGGTAACACCAAAATTATGCGCTTTATTGCCCGTGATGAAGCTCTGCATTGCGAAGGAACTGAACGCATGATCCGCTTCATGCGTACCGGTCGCGAAGGTTTATTGTGGAAAGAGATTGCTGCTGATGAAGAAAACGTCATTTACGACACCATGAAATCAGTCGCCGAACAAGAAATGAACTGGGCAGACTATCTCTTCAAAGACGGTTCGATGATTGGTTTAAACGCGGATATTCTGAAGACCTATGTAAAATACCGAACCAATCTGGCTATGAATCGTCTTGGCCTGAAGGCTTTATTTCCAGAAGTTACCACTGATCCGCTGGTCTGGATGAACAAGTGGTTGTTAACCGACACACTGCAAATTGCACCACAAGAGGCAGAGCAAAGCACATATCTGGTAGGTCAGATCGATTCTACCGTGGATAAGGCTTCTCTAAGCCAGTTTGCAGACCTGTAAACCGATACAAAGCATTATGTGGCCTGGCAACGCTGGGCCACAATGGATCACAAGAATTAAGAAGGAACAAAACTAGCATGAACTTTACCAAACTGACTGACCACCTGAAACTTGCCACCGATCGACTCATTGGATTTAAGCCAGAACCATATGAGTTGCATGAAGGCCATGGTGTAGCCACTGAAAGTATTTACAAGATGGTCGATCAGTTTCATGAACTCTTCCAGCATCCGAGACGCGTTATGCCGACACCAGAGCTGCTTCGTCTCCGTGCAAGCCTGATTCATGAAGAAGCTGTAGTGGAAGGTATTCCAGCTGCAATGAATGGGGATATTGAGCAACTGCTGGATGCAATGGCCGACTTTTTATACGTTGGTGTTGGTACGATGGTCGCCATCAAAGGTGGTATTTCTACCGGCATGACCTATTACACGCAGGAACAGAGCATTGATCGCTTTATGCAGACAATTTTTGTGCCCGGTAACACTGTTTTCGATGATATGGCAATGCCATTTCAGGAAGCTCGTGAGGCGTCATGTATGCTCGAAGAGCTGGCAGATAAACTTGAGAACAAGACTGTTAAGGATTCTGAGCTGATTCAGGAACTGCGCCGTGTCATGAACAAAATCTATGTGGCGTGCATGATGACCTATCGACTGGCTGATTTCCTCGGTATCAATGTAGTCGAGCTGGTTGGCGAAATTCATCGGTCTAACATGACAAAATTATGGCCTGCTGATGTAGAGGAACGTCGCCAGGCTGTGGCCAACTGCAAATACGACTCTTCAGACCTGGGATTTCGCCATGCTGATGGTACCGATAAGATGATCGGTTTTCGAATTTCCGATGGAAAGATTCTGAAGTCTCCAACCTATAGTGATGTCGATTTATCCTCCTTTGTTGAGCAAGCTAAAGCCTCAGCAATGTACGGAATGATCAAAAAATAATTGTAGGTAGTTATCTATCTATGTATATTGTGTTGGCGCGTTAAATTCCTGAAACAACTATTCGTTTTTGGTGGCCTATGGCCACCATTTTTTTATCTATCTGGCCTTGTTCTCTCAATAAATGTAAACTCACGTAATGAATAAGTGGTTGCTTATCTTTGTGAGGTTTTTGTGTCACTCCTTTTGAATCGTGAGCATACGAACGGTCAGGTAACAAACGCATCGTATGCAAAAGTTATTGAGACGGTGCTTAAAAGCGGCGTGCAGGCTGATGATCGCACAGGCACTGGTACTTTAAGCACCTGCTACGTTCCCTCTTACTACATGCTTACTGGTGGGACTGTGCCGCTTATTTCTGGAAAGGCGGTAAATCTTAAGCCACTGCTTGTCGAACTTGAGTGGTATCTGAAAGGCACGGGCAACATCCAATTTCTCAAGGATAACGGCGTTAAGATTTGGGATGCATGGGCCGATGAGAATGGCGATTTGGGGCCGGTTTACGGTAAGCAGTGGCGTCGATGGGAAGATACCCGCATCGTGAGCCATAGTGAATATCTGAGCAAGATCGCTACTTTCCGTGAATGCGGGTACAAAGTCGAGGGATACCTGGGTATCAGTGAAGATCGCGTAGTGCTGTCCCGTGAAATCGATCAGCTACAGCGTATTGTCGATACACTGCGCACGAACCCTACCGATCGTCGCATCATGCTTAACGCATGGAACGTAGGCGAGCTTGAGGATATGAAACTGCCACCTTGCCACTTTGTCTTCTCTTTGTGGAGTCGTGAGCTGGATTTTGAAACCCGTTTAACGATGGCAACTGACATTGGTCTTCAACACAGTCGCCTCGGTTACGAGTCTATCTACACCAAGATGCTATACGATCTGGAGATGGACGGCAGTGTTACTGAAGCTGAACTGGATGAACTTGGAATCCCCAAACGCATCCTCAACTCCTGCCTCGTACAGCGTAGCGTAGACACTTTTGTTGGTATGCCATTCAATATTGCTGGCTATGGCATTCTCACTCATTTTCTCGCGAAGATTACGGGTCACATGGCCGGTGCATTTGTGCATTTTGGCTTTGACGTGCATTTGTACAACAACCACATGGAAGGTGTGTGTGAGCTAATGAAACGACAGGCTCCAGAGCATTCAGATCCGGTCGTTATTTTCCCTCATGAATGGTCAGAGTTGGATGATTTCAAATGGGACGAGGTTTTAATTCTTGGCTATGACCCTCTATCGTGGATCAAGGTTCCAGTGGCGGTGTGATATGGCAAGAGGTATGTATGTCTTATGCGAAATTGAAGGTGTGCTGGCAAATGCCAGCCATCGTAAATCAGTATCTGACGCGGATGCAGGCCAGCTCATTGCCGGTGATGAACTCATTTTCCCCACCAGCCGTATGTTGCGTGGTTTTGCTCGCTCAGGGGCTGAAGTGGTGCTTATCAGTAGCCGCTCTGAAACTCTTGAAGCGCCAACTAAACGATGGCTGAAAGATTTTGGCGTTGATTATGACTGGCTTCATCTCGTACCGAATGGCACCAGTTATGAGAAGCATATTAAGCGCACATTAGCGGAGCATAAAGGCGATCTGCTTATCGCTGCGCTGGTGCACGATCCTCGACTCCGTGCCGCTTTAGCCGACTCTCACCATCGACCGGTCATCTATGAGGTGAGCAAATGAAGATGATCGCTGCTGTTGGCCGTAACTATGAGATCGGCATAGCGAATGAACTCCCCTGGCGTTGTTCTACCGATCTGAAGCTATTTAAGAGACTCACCAAAAACGCCACTGTCGTTATGGGGCGTAAAACGATGGAAAGTCTCAAACGCCCTCTTCCAGAGCGTCATAACCTCGTTTTGACGCGCTCTCATGGCTTTGTACCAAATGGATTCTACCCTGCTGGTGTGGATGATGTGTTGCGATTACCAGAGCCTGTGTGGGTGATTGGCGGGGAACAAATTTACTCGCTATTCATGCCGCATGTTGAAGAGATTTGGCTCTCCCACATCGGCGTTGATGTGCCAAACGCCGATGCATTCTTCCCGGCAAGCATGATGCGTAATTTAGGCTTTGTGCCTGTTGAAACAGCTTATACCCAACGAGCCAGCGAGGAAGAGCCTGGCTTTTCGCAGATCGTATACAGAAGGTCGTAATGGATTACCGGATTGGGATCACTGGTGCTCAGGGCAGTGGGAAAACAACCCTGGCTAAATATATCGACAAACATTACGGAATCCCTTACGTGGATGCTGGTGTCGGAAGTTTGATGAGCCGCCTCGGTGTTCGAGTAGGTGATTCTATGCCTCTATATGAGCGGCTTCAGATTCAAATGGAAATAGCAAAGCATATAGAGCTACTTACGCGTGGTGTTGAAGGCTTTGTTATCGATCGCACACCTGCTGATGTTATGGCCTACACGTTGGATTTGGTCGGCCATACAAATGAAGATCGGTGTATTGAGTTAGCCCTCGATATCGAAAAGTTTTGCCACAAAACTGCTATTTCAAACTTTAACGCCATTGCTGGCTTACGCCCGGGAGTCGCTCTCTCAGAGCGAGATTACTTGCGATCACAACGAGCATCATTAGACCGTCTGTATGTCGCTCGTATTGATGCGTTGATGTGCGGGGAACTGACAAAAATTCACCTGCATCCGCAAAGGGGAGATCTGCAAACCTTCGTCGTTTCCAACCGATATCGCACGGTTGAAGCAAGAGCCAGATCAGTGATGAGAATGCTAGATAACGCTGTAGAAAAGATAGAAAACCGGTTCTGTGGCCGAGTGACCGTTCATTAGAAATTGTTCGCCTCTTCGACATTGCGACAATAAAACTCTCAAAATGGGTTAAGGATAAAAAATGTTTAGTGAAATGTTGCTTGAAGATGAACTGGATCGGAAAACAACAGAGGCTTTGATTCGTGTAGCGGACGAACATTCCCGGTCGCTTATGAGCGATCGAGAGGCTCGTCTGGCTATTCGTGCCATATTCGAAACTGCGCAGGGGCTTGTTGGTACACAAGTGGGTGAAGCCATTAACATCGCCATGTCTCAGTTCAGTGAAGGCAGTAAAAAGCCTCTGTTTCCTATGCATTTGATGCTGGCTGGTGGCACGGTGCTTTATATCTCTGTTTGTCTGGATAGCAACCAAATCAATATTCTCAACACTGTGTCAGGTAAGTGGAAAGATCCGATTGTCTGTGAAACCAGTGAAGAAACTTTGAAAAAAGCGGCTCAATTTGTACGTAGCGCACTACTTAAGGGCGCTAAGAAGTTGTAAGGAGTTCTGATGACAACGATTGTTGCAGGCATCGATATCGAGTCTACGGGACTGGATTTCCTTGCTGGTCATAAAATTATTGAAATCGCAATTACCCGCTATGAACTGGAGACACAGAGACATATTGATAGTCTGGAGATGCGTTTTAACCCTCGCAGAAACATAGATCCGAAAGCTCAAGCCGTTCATGGCATTTCATTGGAACAGCTCGCAGCTGAACCTTTGTTGTCAAATCATGCCAGCGAAATTGGCGCTTATATGGGGGCATGTACTGTGTGGGTTGCTCATAACGGCGAAGCATTTGATATACCATTTATTCGACACGAGTTTTCAGGGTATGGAGTAAGACTGCCAGAAGTTCCTGTTATAGATACTATGTTATCGGGATTGTGGGCCACAGAAGACGGTAAACGTCCCCGCCTTGAAGAGTTGGCCTTCTCTCTTGGCTTTATATACGATCATGCCAAAGCACATAGTGCCTTATATGACACAAACTTAATGATGCAATGCTTCTTTAAGGCACGTAATAAGTACGGATTTTTTAAATTACCCTCTGAAATTGTGTAAAACAAAAGCCTACTTTAAAAAGTTTAAAGTAGGCTTTCTTTTAAAGAACAGTCGCCTTTCAATCATTTCCTGCCTGTATTTAATACTTTTCCGCCTGATAGGTTTAGTCAAAATGTAGCCATCGAAACGCAAATGTAACCAAACAGAAGGAGACTTACATGAGTTCGGTTGAAAATGTAATGACAAATGATGATCTGGACGAGCTGGCAGCCATGTTGCAATCACTTGATGAACCAGTAAAAAAAGCTGCACAGGTTGAAAATACTGATGATATTGACGATCTGCTGCTCGGCCTAGATGCTGGCGTAGCCATGAGTTCTGATGATGTTGCCGAAGAACTGTTCAATGAAGAAAAAGCAGGTGATTTCAGCTCAGCTTTAAATGAGTTGGAGTTAGCGCATGAGCCTATAAACGTAATTAACGCTGAAAGTGGTGAAGCTGCCGAAAACGAACCAGAACAGTTGGGGATCATCGAGGTTGAAGGGTGTGTTGAGATTAATGATGAATTAAAAGTTCAACAGTCAAATGATAGCAACACAAATAAAAAAGCGCGTACTGCAAGAGGTCCTCGTTTTGCTCTAAGTGATAAAGATGATGCGTTTTTCAATAAAGCGGGTTTAGAGAAAGATATTTTTTTAGACGCTTACGATAACGCGCCTGTCAAAGCAAAGGATAAGATATTAAACCTTCTTAATTGGTTTAGCGGAGGTCCAGATATTAGTGTTTACACGGTAATTTCCATGAGACACCTTCTCACAGAAAAGAAGGCTACAAGTAATAGTATTAAGATTGCTTTAATGAGCAATCCAGAAAAACCGTATCCGCTTAACACTGCGTCAACTCAGGCTGGGCAAATGATGGCTGTATTTCCAGCGACAGGAATTGCCGTTAGAGACGGTGGAAATCTAACATTGAACGAAGAATCACCGATCGTTAAGAAGTTTGTCGCGGAGTACACTATTGGATGACGTTCCCCTACTGAAAATAAAGCCCATAGAGAGCTTTATAGTGCTGGGTAAGCCAATCACATACCCAGCACCACAAAAACGCGCCAGAGAGCTTCTCGTTTGCATTTCTGGCGCGTTTTATTTGATTGCCAGACATAAAATCAAATGCAAAAATAGGTATTTACTTACCTATCGAGAAAGAAGATGATTGCAGCCGAAAAAATCAAACAGCGAAAGCGCGACAACTCTCTTCGTGACCTCTGGAGAACACCTGACTGGCTGTTTTCTGCCATTCAACGTTATCTTGGAGTGACATTTGATGTTGACGTTGCCTGCAACAAGGACAATGCAAAGCTGCCTAATTTCATAGGCGTTGAGCGTGATGCTTTGAAATCTGAATGGGGACAGCCAGGTACAATTGCCTTCCTCAATCCACCCTACTCCAAAATCTCCCCCTGGATTGATGCGGCTATACGTGAGCAGGCTCGCGGAGTTACAACAGTGATGCTAATTCCTCAATCCCTAGATACAAAGTGGTATGAGCGTGCAACAGAGTGTGCGAATGAGACGATTATTCTGTCTGGTGGCCGCGTAGCGTTTGTCGAGCCTGACGTCAATCTGGGTCAGGTAGAAGTAAACATCAACCCAGGTGGCAGTATGCTCGTTGTTTTTCGAGGATTCTGTCAGGACGCTGGGCACTCTATAAGCAAGATCCCTTTGGACGTCATGAAAAGTCTGGGAGGGTATGATCCTGCGAATGTGATCAGGAAAAAAAGACCATCAAAGAAGGCTGCTTAGTTTGTTCTGGCGTCTGTAATTAGCCTGCTTCTGTATATATAAATAACTACATATTAATTATTAATATACGGAAGCAGGCTGTTTTGTATCAGAGACTCCAGACCTGAACATCACTACAGAATCCACTAGAACCCCTTCCCAGACGCTTTAAAATCGATTTTATGAACCACTTTAAGGAAACCAACATGTCATACCCGACTAATGTCGTTGCGCTCGTAGAGAGCGATTTTCTGGCCCAGGCTCGTGAAATGATGAAAGATCGTGAGCAGGCTTTCAACTTGTACGAATGGGCAATTAAGTGCTTGCATCTTGGCGAGCATCGCGAACTTGTTGAACAGCTTTTAGGTGAGTTGATCAATGAGGTGTTTGCCTTGAATGTTCAACTACATGGTAGAGAAAATAATCAATCACAATGATAGATAAGTACAAACTATTCATAAAGTGAATTGTAAGTGCTAAGATCTGATAGTTTCCAGTCGTAGACTGGAGACTCGACCTGATGGGTGGGGGTAAGCGTCACTGGCGTCAGGTTTAAAAAAGCTCACTACCAGCGTAGAACTGGTGCCGTTTAGGTGTCGGGGAAGGGGGAACCAAAGTGAGCGGAGACAAGGGTCACTTTATGATTGTCGAGTCTGGGGTGTTTCGAGAGGTTGAATCCAGTACTCCCCTTCATAAAGTGTGGGAAGATCTCGGTTCTGGGGTGCTGTCATCCATAACTTCCCAAGTCTAAGCTGGCAGTAGACTTAGACCATAACTTTTCAGGTTATGAAACGACCAGGTTGGTGAGGGATTTTTATACTCACCTCCCTGGGAGAGTATTACCTGAAAAGACAACCTCTCACTTCGTTCGAGGTGAACTTCACTCACTTCGTTCGTTCAGTTCAGGTTTATAAAAACCTGTTCTGGGAAGTAATTTGTTTATTTTAATAATTATTAACACGCACGCGTGTGCGCACGCGCGAGGAAAAAAAATCGGCGCGGCGCTTGATTCAGGAGTTTATATGACGACGAAGACACCAGCCCGATCGCAAGAAAAAACTCGCAAAAAAGCCAAAAACAAAAATTCTCCCCGCACCAATTCCACAACGCCTGTCGTAGAGTTCAATCCCCAGCTTAAAACCGTGAAAATCTTCAGTGATGGCTCTTGCCTTAAAAATCCGGGTGGCCCGGGCGGTTACGGTATAGTTCTCCAGTATCGTGGTGAGGAACGCGAGTTCTCAGATGGTTTTCATAGCACCACCAATAACCGCATGGAGATGATGGGGGCACTTATCGGGCTGGAGCGTTTGAAATATCCATGCAACGTTATTTTGCACTCTGATAGCCAGTATCTGAAAAACGGCATGACACAGTGGATGAAATGGTGGAAACGCAATGGATGGGTGACTTCTGACAAAAAACCGGTAAAGAATGTTGATCTGTGGAAGCGTCTGGATGAGGCTGCAAGTCGACATAATGTTCGCTGGAAGTGGGTTAAAGGTCACGCCGGGCATCGTGAAAATGAAATATGTGATCGACTCGCGAAGATCGCAGCTTTTTCCGCAGCAGATATGCCTCACAAGAAAGATATTGGTTTTGTTTACAACAAGCAGTAAGTAAGTGTTTACCTATCATTTTAAATCATGTATCTTATCGGCGTCAGGATGACAATGTGTCGGTAAGACACAGTTCCAGGATGGAACGAGAAAGGCGGCTGGCAATCGCCAGCCGCAACTCTTTCTGACACTGGATGGAGTCCACATGGCACGTCAAACCTATTTCACTTCTGCAACTAAACGTCCTCGTTCACTACGTCAAATTTTGGCCGAATTATTTAGCGGTCGTGTTCTGTCACGTCTTGATGAACTAGAGACTGCCGTTCGGTTGCTGAATGAACGTTTAGATAAGCAAGCGTCAGTTGTTGCGAACGTGGGGGCGATTGTTACCTCTGGTTCTTCACGCGAAGCGAAAAGTACACGGCCTTTAGTGAAGGAGAAAAACAACAAGGACAGTTCGAATGGAAAATTTTCAAAGAAAGAGGCTGAAACCAATGGCCTACGTTCTCATTATAGTTTCACTGGCGACGGTAGCCGTTCCAGCCGGCCAGAGCCTTTTGATGCCGGGTTCATCCATCACCACACCTCCGTCGACGACAATTACCACCACTCCAGTAGAGCGTCCTGTCACTCTGGATGGGATGACGGTGGATGCGATACCTCAAGTTCATCCAGTTACTCAGGATCATGCTGTGACTAAGGCGGTTGTATGAACTGGTTTTCAAATCACTTTGGAAAAACTTGGCTGGCGATTCTGGCTTTCATAGCTCTCATGGCCGCCGGTTGGGTATCGAACATTGTAAAACTCGTTTGCTCTGGTGATCTCCAGTTTCAGGCTGGTATGACCTTGGCTCGTGTTGTTGGGATTTTTGTTTTTCCAGTCGGTTCGGTACTTGGTTATTTCTGACGGTTGTTAGTGCATATGCATTGACCGTCTTTTCGTAAGCAATTCATGTAACTAGAAAACAACTTGTTTTAACAAATAACAAAAGGAAAGCACATGTTAGGTTTATTCAAAAAGAAAACTCGTAAAGCTGTTATCGAGGTCAAAAAAATGGAGAACCGAGATGCGGTTGAAGCCACCGTGTGGGGCGCGTACATGATCTCCTATGCCGATGGCACATGCGACGCAAAGGAAATTTCCATTCTTGAGAAAACAATTGCAGCTCTGCCTGCGTTTTCTCCGTTTGCTGGTGAGATTGCCCAAATGAGCGCCAATATCCGTGCTCAATACGAAGCCTCACCGCGCCGCGCTAATGCCCAGGCTTTACGTGAGCTGGCTGATGTGGCCGGGACTAATGATGCAGTAGATGTACTGTGTCTGTGCCTTGATATTGCCGACCAAGACGGTATTGGCGAACAAGAAGAGCTGGCCCTGAAAAAGATCGCACAGGCGCTTCAGTTGTCACTGGATGCTTATCTCTAATGCTTGAGAGATTCCGGCTTGTGACCGTCATTGCTCTTCTGGTGATGGCGGTGTTGGTGGATTTTACGGGAAAGATGATGTCTGTCATTTCTGATGGCGTCCTCATTGGTCTGGCGATCTACTTCGCTTATCCGCTAGTCCGTAAAGCAACGTGTTAATGACAAGGGCCAAATGGCCCTTGTGTTTCGTTGACCGAAATAGAGAGTTTGCACCTTTACGTTTAGCTTGCTCCCCTTTTATGCCACATCACAATAAAGCCAATAAGAAAACAACTTGTTTAAGCATTAGGAAAAACACATGTGCAAGAAATGCAAAGCGATAGCTGATGAACAAAACGCCTTATTCGAAGAAATGGATGCTAATGAACTGGTCAAAATGTTAGCCATTCTTCGAGGAATAGAAGACGTTTCCATATTTGAGAGAGTGGTTACAGCACTTAATTTTGAGTCCACCTTTGAAGAGCCAACTCAGGTTGTAGCTTTAGCACATCATTTCGGTGTTCATTATCTTGCTGAAAAAGAGCGCGCTGATAAGTTGCAGGCGACTTTGGATATGGTGAGCGAGACTCAACGAACTGATGACACTAACAAGAGTGAGGCGATTATTGCCAGCAAAGATCGTGAAATTGCTGGGCTTAAATCCTCTCTAACGATGTTGATGTCTGCGTTCAATCTTATGTCTTCTCAGGCGGGTTATAAAATGCCATCACTAAACAGCGATGATCCGATGGCCGTTCGTCAGCTTTTGGGAGCAATGGCCGACCAACTCGACGACACAAAGAGTCGGCTTGAAGACATGATGCGTGAGTTAAGCCATCGACATAACCTCGCAACACAGCCACACAAAGCCTTTCAAAGCTCTAATTGATCTGATATGGCCGCATGATCGGCCATATTGTGTTGATAAAAAACAAGGATGAAAAATGGCATACGGTACAGGGATTTACAACAATAAAGGAATTAACGTTACTGGCTTCCTTACTCCTATTTTTTTTCTTGATCGATTTACTGCGTCATCAGGCTCTAAGACGTACTCCAATCCGCCACCGGGTAAATCGCTACATGCCGTGTGGTCATTGATGCCTCTTAACAACGACAACTACATTAATTTACCTGTTCCAACAGTTACTATTAATGGAAATACGGTTAGTTGGTCAAATTTATATACGGGGCTTGGTTCTTACATATACACATACTGGGGATAATTATGTTCGGGATGTCAATTACTCAATCAGATGGAAGTTTGTGGATGAGTCCAGAATTTACTCCGCAAAATCTGATTAATAAAGGGACAATGTCTACATCTAAAGGTTCTGTTTTTCAAACATCAATCCCATCAAACAAATCATGCTTTTTCTTCATAAAAAGCAGTAATAAGGCGAACATGATGTTTATTCATGAGCATAGTAACGGATACAATGCTCTCAGATTGCATCAGGTAAATGGTAGCCCCGGAACAATAACAGTTTATGCTTTTTCTGATATGGTGTTACCACATTCTGGCTATGGCATTGCCATGTATAACAGCGCAGGCGCAATGGTGTATCACGGTGAGATGATGCCCCTTGATGCGAAACTTATCACTATTTCTGACCCTCAATTTACAATAGATATGGGGTATCCATGTGCGGTAATGCCTGCTATGGTTGGGGTATATAACTATAGACGAACCGATTACGACAGACCTGTCTATGTAACAATGACAGGTGCAACTGGAAACCAAGTATATAACGGTCAATGGTATTCCGGTAATGTCACATGGGATATTAAGAAGATTTATACAAACAAAATTCTGGTGATAAATACCTCCAAGTATGATTAGCCAATGCCTTTATTTGAAGGATTGCCTGTTTATTTCTATTTAGTACCTTTTCATTTTTGAAATAATTGCACCATTAAACAAATCACTTCTTAATGGTGCAATTATGAATACAGCCCTTTCCATCATCGACGATGCCAACTCAAACACTGCTATCGACTATCGGCAGGAAATGAACGTCATCCACGAAATTGTGGCCGAGTGCGAGAAAGAGATCGCCTTCATGTATCAGGTACACGACTTCGTTTATGGCGACGAACGCCACAACATGATTAATCGCCTGCTGAGACTAAACCATCGACCAGATGAAGATCGCTCGCGTTTAAATCGAGGTTGGTTGGATAAAGTCGATCTGGAATGGGTGAAACAGAATATTTGGGCCGAGTACTGGAGGAAGGTCACGGACATGACTAACGTTTTGCTGATCATGCCAGCTTCCCGTCGAGATGAGTGGCGCGAGCAGTTTATAGAGGGCAAACAGGAAGTCATCAAAACTGACAGAACCGGCTACCAGATGAAGGTTAAAGAGTTCGTTGGTGTACCGGAGTTCAAAGCAGAAACGGTCATACCCACGATGCTTAATTTGCTGAATGACAGGCACAAATATCTCTCTGAGCGCGTGTATGGCTTGTTTAAGGCGCTGAGTCCTGCGCACAAGACAAATAAGACAAACGGTTTCAGCGAACGTCTGATAATCGCTGACTGCATTTCTGATTTCTGGCGGGACAGCGTTAGTGTGAACTATCGCAAAGAGGACTATATCGACGATCTGCGTGTCTTGCTTCATTTCTTCGCGCACAAAGAATTTATTACCATCAACCGCACTGCTGAGGTGCTATCAGCTGCGTATCGGGCAAACGACTGCCAGACCGGTGACTGGATGAACGTCGATGGAAATCTAATGCGCGTGAAGATGTTCAAGAACGGCAACGTTCACTTTGAAATACATCCTGACGTGGCCTGGAAGTTGAATGAGGTGCTGGCTTACAGTATGCCTGCTGCAATCCCCGCGCCATGTCGCACCGCGCCAAAAACACGGGCACCAAAGCAGTTCGGGTTAATCCAGAAGACGATCTCCGTGCCGGTTCGCACTGCGCTTCGTGACGGGCGATTAAGCAAAGACAAAGGCGTATGGTACTTCTCTGATTCAGCTCTCCAGAAGTCGCAGGTGGAAGAGCTTGAGCGCACACTGAGCTTCATTGGCGGCGTGCAGGAGAAAAAGCACTGGCAGTTCCCGTATGAGATCGGCCATACGCTAAATACGATTGTGGCTACCGGATTAATACCGGATACAAAATCACACCAGTTCTACCCTACCCCACGCTTGATTGCTGAGTACGTTGCCAGAGCCACTGAATTGAAGTCTGGTGAGAAGCTGCTGGAGCCTCAAGCCGGACGTGGGGATCTTCTGGCCTATATCAACGCCGATCTGGAAGATGTTACCTGCATAGAAATCGCACCTCTCTTCGCTGATATCCTGCGCGGAAAAGGGTATACGAACACGATTTGCTGCGACTTCATAAAGTGGTCTGAGGACAACGTAGGTTATCAGTTCGACAAAATCGTTATGAACCCGCCGTACTCGCTTGGTCGTCATAGAGAGCACACGCTGGCTGCGCTGGGGCATCTGAAAGTCGGCGGGCGTCTTGTAGCAGTATTGCCGGGCACTGCGCCAATACTGGACTGGATGACGATGGATAATTACGTTTATGCCAGAGGGAAGTCGTTTACCAACGAGTTTGAAGACACAGGGATCACAGTCAGCGTATACGTTTTCAAACGCGTTAAATGATAGGTAAATACTTACCTAATTTGTGTAAGAATGTAGTTACTAAACGATAAGAGAAAAACACATGAACAACCTCCAGTTAGAGCATTTTAACGTCACAGGCCATTCTGATTTTCCTTTCAAGTTTACATTGAAAGGTTATGCAGAGGATGCGGTAGGCCAGATCATTATTGATAAAGGCATCGTTAAGTTTGAGGGGGATTTTGATGAATCCGCGAAAACATTCATAGACTTCGTTGCCAAACGTTGGAGCGAGCAATGGAAAAACCTGGAAAAGCGCGCCAATGAGTTTGATCGGTTCATGGATGCAATGGATACAGCAAAAGAGGCTCTTGATGCCGGGACTCCGTTAGATCTGGAGTCACTTTTCAACGGCGAAGTGGCCTCTGCGATGTTCGCCACCATGTTCGCGGGTGAGTTCGTCCGCAGCGGTGCCAAAAACTACCTTGAGCTGGATTACAACGTCCCTGCAATTGGCGATTTCGTCGTTACCATCCAACGCAAAGAAGGTAAGACGCCAGGTGAACGCGTCGCAGAGCTTGAGGCCGTTGTGGATCAGCGTAACGGAGAGTGTGACCGTTTGATCAACGAGCTTCATGCACTTCGGGAAGAAAGAATATGTGCGGGTAGCAATACACGTAATGCAGCGGATATCTACTTCCAGTTAGTTGAGGAATGCCAGATTCCACCAGGTGGCTCTCTTGTCGATTACGTCAGACATTTAATGGCGGAAGTTAACTCCAGCCATAAAGATGGTGAGGTGCGCTGATGTTTGGCATTGACGCACAGCGTATAGCCGCTTTTGCAAAAAGCCCTCTTGATAATCCCTTGTCTCGTAGTGAGCAAATGGAGCTGGCAAGGCTTTTTCTTCACATTCAAAAACAGGCAGACATTTTCAATAACATGCCTAATCAACCTATTCTGGATGGTCACATCCAGATGGTCATTAACAGTCATGAGAAAGGCTGGGCTGCAATCGTCCCCTGCACAATTACATACAAGTTGGCGAAAGAGGTTCAAGAGTTTCGAAAAGCCAGTGTCGAATCGGAGTCTACCAAAGCCGCAATAAACACTCTTATTCGCATGGGGTTCACATGGACCGGTGGAGCCTACTGGCAAGCACCTCACCCCATTTTATCCGGCAATTAGACGCTACAAATCCTTCGGCATGAATAAATAAAGGCCATAAGTTGTGGCCTTAAATAAATTGTTTTCTACCTTTTCTTATTTGTGAAAATAACCACAACTAGAAAACAACGGAGTTAAGAATGTCTAGTATTTCCGAAGCTCATATGTTCGCCGCTGGCGCTCATGGTGGCGTTGGTCAGAAAAGAAAATATACCGGCGAAGACTACATCAACCACCCGGTTGCTGTCCGAGAGATTGTTGCATTGCATGACGGAACCGTGGAGATGCAAATCGCGGCGCTTCTGCATGATGTGGTCGAAGACACCCATGTAACCATAGAGATGGTTCGTGATCACTTCGGTGAGCGCGTAGCTGAAATGGTTCAGGCTCTGACCAACATTGCAAGGCCAGAAGACGGCAATCGAATACAGCGTTTCATCATCAATGTCCGGGAGCTGGAGCAAAATCTCGACATGCAGACGCGCATGATCAAGCTGGCTGACCTGCTCGACAATACCTCTTCTATCGTGAGTCGCGATCCCGAGTTTTCAGCTGTCTACCTCGCAGAGAAAGAACTGATGCTGGACGTACTCTTTCACGGCAAAGAGATTGGTGCCAACGCTGATGTTGTCGAGTACATGGAGAGGATAGGTATAGAACACCCGTTGCTATTAAGCGCAATGGCGAAAGTCACTGAAGGTATTGCGCTTCTGAAACCGGTACACATCAAACGTTATGAAAAACACAAATCGCTGATCTGGAGCGCGTGGGAGGCTGCATGAAGGTCGAAAAAATAGATGTTCTTTCCTTTGTGCTGACGGATCTGGAACGCCTCGATCCGGTTCGAGTGATGATTGAAAACTACGAACCTGGTAAGGGAAGAATCACCATCATCTGCTACGGAAAAGCGTGGACTGCGGCTTGGTTTGCTATGGGCGGTGATGATGTGCAGACGTTCATTAAGCGGGTCAGCAACGAGTATCTAATCGGCTATTTCGACTCTCAACTGCGAAGCACGGTCGACGATGACAACGATGCAAATCTGCTTTTCGTGAAGTCAGAAATCATAAAGTTACGAAGAGAGAGAGAAATCGACGCCGTACTGGCTCGTGAAATGTGGGACGAGGCGGAAAACACCGATGACGTAAAAGAAAGCTGCTGTTGTTTCGGCGTCGGTAACAAACTGCTGAATCTCTTTGGTGATGATCCGTGGTATGCCGACTGGCCAACGGTACCAAACCCGAAATACCAGTATCTGGAACGCATTGTGAACGCGGTACGTGAAGGGCTGAAAGAGTTAGATAAGTTAGAGGCATCGTAATGAGAGAGAAAATCAAGAACCCGGTCGTCGTATTGTATAAACGGGAAACCAGCGATTCTTATGCGGTATCCATCACTGATGGAAGCCAGAACATGCACGATGGTCTGCTAATGGCCTCCGTATCTCCTGATGATTCTGACTACCCTTTCGCCACTTTCGCTATGGTTGGTTACTACATGGCTGCCGAAATTGAGAAGTTGCGAGCGCAGAGAGACGCATTAGCGGCGGAGAATGCAGCCCTGAAAGAATCTGAGCGAGCATTCGATGCGATGTGTGCCGAGGAACACGGAGATAATTGGGTTAGCGAATTAACGGAGACTCCAGCCACCGATGCTTTTCTGGCTGAAGTACGTGCGCAGGGCGTGGATATGGCTCGTAACGCGATGATTGATTTTGTTGATGGTGAAGTTGGGCCAAACAAGAACGTTCCGGGGCTGATTAGAGGCGCAGAGATATGCGTAAGTATTGCTGAACAGCTTCGTAAAGGAGTCATCCAGTGAGCAAGATTGACTATCAGGCACTGCGTGAGGCGGCAGAGCGTGCAATTCCGGCAATGGAACGCCTGTTAATGTTGCCAGTTGATGATGATCTGATATGCGAACAGGAACTTAAAGATAGCGGTGTTGATATTGATGCCCTCAACGCCTTCAAATTTCTGGCCGGACCAGAAACCGTGCTGGCACTACTGGATGAGATCAACGCATTAGAGGAAACGCGTATCAACGATGTTTGCCGTATTGCGGAACTAACAAAACAACTGGAGTTGGCAAAATCAAAACTCAACGAGCAGCGTGAGTATTACGAGGGCGTTATCTCGGATGGAAGTAAGCGCATAGCCGCTCTTCTTCGCAAGGACAATCTTGCCAGCGCCACGAACATTGAAGGTGAAAGAAAATGACCACATCGCACTCTGCTATTACCCAAGAAAAAGCCTTCAACATACTCGAACGACTAGAGACGCTCGCTACGGAGGAGGAGATATCCCCGGAGAAACTGGTTGAGTTCAGCCGTGTGATATTGCGTCGCAAGAACGATATGGAGCGGCTGACATCTGGCGCTCCATCCTTATCAGTCAGGCGAACACTTTGTTGCAGCTTCTGCAACAAATCCCAGTACGCCGTCAAAAAGTTAATTGCTGGGGACGCCGTTTTCATCTGCGACGAGTGTGTGGATGTGTGCAACAGAATTATCCGGGGAGAGAAAGAGAGATCAGCATGAAATTATCCAAATTTTCTGAGTTGGTGAATCGTATTTTGTCCAACAACCACAGCCATCGTCGCGATATGGATGTAACGATCGTTGTTCATTCGCCTGGTCGCATCGGTTCAACACCATCAGTTGAGGTTCAGTCAATTCAGGCGGGTTTTGATTGGGATGCCGGGCAAGTGATGATTTTTCCATCACAGCCACTGACCACGCTAACACCAGAGCAGGTTGCTGATATCGCTGATAGTGTGCGCAAAGGTCAGTCTTGGCACGCGTATCAGGAATACAAGAAGCATAAAGAGCAGTTGGAAAAATTGTCGATGGAGTTGGAAGCCGCTAAACAGCGGGAAAAAGATCTGTTTATGGAAAATGTTCGACTTAAGTCAGGTATAGCCGGTCTGATACACCTCGGTATTCGATATGCGGATGTTGAGGTCATGAAAATTGCTGGAGATGCCCAGCTTTCTACTCCATGCACTGACAGCATCATAAACAGCATTGCAGCAGGCATTTTCACCAAAGAGGGGGCAGCACGATGAGAACACTAGAGGTTCGCGCTGAAGACGTAATCCCTGGTGATGTGCTCATAACATCTAAAGGTCAACAATGTGCGGTTAAATCTTTTTGGATGGAAAATGACAAAGTGACTCTGTTCGGTACGGATGGTTCCGAAACTGATTATGACTACGACGAATTGCTTGTTGTTGAGAGAGCTGCCTAATGACCACCGTTAACAATAAGAAATGCTACCCAAGCGAGAAATATCTTAATGAGCTGATCACCAACATTGAGTTTGCTGCAAGGGCACCAGTTGAAGTCGTGAGAGCGATTGCAGCAGAGCTACAGAAGCACCGTAAGGCCTATGCCAATACAGCCGCATCTAAGGATGGTTGGATAAGCTGTAGTGAGCGAATGCCTGTAATTGGCGAGCTAAATTGGAGAACTAGTTTTCCTTTACTGGTTACGTGTGAGATCGGCGTTATACCTGCTTATTACGGCTTTGTGAGCGTTAATGGTGATAGGCATTATGGCTTTATGGAGAGTCTTAAATACGGAGACGATAACGGCAACCATCCTCAAACTAATGAATATGGTCTGATTAGCAATGTCACACACTGGATGCCACTACCAGAACGCCGCAGGAGTCGAACAGTGAATAATGCAGAGTTATTTCAGAAAATATCGGCTCTCGCGACTGAATGCCACGCTATAGCATCTGAGCTTGATGTTGGCGATGAACGAACCGAGATGTTCGAAATATACAGTGTGCTGCGCAATCTCTGTCGGCGTGGCTACGCCACTCAAGTAGGGCGAATGACTAACCCACTACTCTCATCCTGTGATGAGGATGACTCGGATGAGGATGACGAATGATGCATAAATCAGTAGCCGGTGAGTTTCAGAAGGAAGTCGATAATACCACTGATCTATTGGACGATATTTTAAGCATTCTCGCGCTGCTTGAGGCTGGCGATTGGTCAGAACATTGCACTAAAACAGAGCTAGGCGGTCGGCTTGAAAGAGAGATTACACGACTGATTAGCGATGCCCAAAATGATTTGTCACCTGAGCATCTCCCCTGCGATGTAGTTCTTGTGCCAGGGATGAGGATACACGAAGGCGTCAGAACGAAAACATTATTAACCGCATTACAGAGAAGAGCCGAACTAAGCTCGCGGATAAAGTTGATGCCATCCAAAATATTTGATGTCGTCAAATTTACGCCATCGCAACATACTGAGAGAGATAAATGAGCACGGTAGCGAAAGATCTCACAGAAGATATTCTCAATGAAATTATTGCTGGTGCAAATACCTCGCTTGAGCAACTTCTTGCGTTAGCACTGAGAGCCGAACGTCGAGACAGAAATTGTTTTTATGAGCGATTACCAGGGAAGCGACCAGATAGATCGGATGAAGAAGGTTGCGATATAGACTACATGGAGCCTTCAGAGATTTATCAACTTGGTAAAGATGACGGCTGGAACGCTTATCACGATGCTGTGATGAAGTTGGATGAAAAAGTTAAACCTCTTTCTCGACCGGTAGATCACGGTTTCCGCGATAACTGCGAATGCTCTAGTTGCCAGACCACGGCCCGTATTTGTTCCGAATTGACAGATAAGTCCAGCCTAATCTACGAAGTTAATGTAGGCGGTAATACATGGGTCGAATGCACAAGAGCTGCATACGTAAGAGCAAAAGACAAGGGTGAATTAACCAGAGTTGTTACCAATCACCCAAATAATGAGCTTAAAGATCACCAGATTCGAGAACTGGTGAACGAGTTGAGAGATATTGCGGTTCAGTACCACGGAACGCAGCAATTGCGGGAGAAGATTGCCAGAGCAGTGAACAACTCAGTCCGTAAAAAATAAGCAATAGTACGATAAAGAGGCCCCATGCTCTTGATGGGGCCTGTAGCAACTAGCGTTATGGACGCTGGTTTACGTACTCAATGATCGCTTTGATAATCGCGAACATCGGCGGCACGATTTTGAACAGTAAGTTAACCATAACAGGCCTCACTTAGTTTTATCGCGCCTAGCTGCAAATACCTTTGGGCTTGCCTTTGCAGTTGCAATATCTGTAGTCGCCAGATACTTACGGCACGATTTCGAGTTAAGGTAAGGTTTTAGAGTCACCAAAAACCTGGACTTAAATCTTCTTTGAGAACAACGATGTTTAGTAAATGGTCATTATTACCTGGTATGACCACTCAACGTTTCTTGATGAATCCAGTACATTCGGTTAATCTTAATTCAGTCGCCAGATACTTATGGCTCAGGAACAGAGCCGCAAACTCTGTTTCCTTTTAAAAAGCCCAGCCTAGTCAACTGGGCTTTTTAATGTCTATTTTTAACCCAATGAACCTTCAATACCGCAACATCAGTGTCTTGCGAATTAAGATAGTGTGTATAGGTTATGCATGCAAGTGCATAACTCTGTGGATAACTCAGGAAGGAAAAAGTAGCTTCCGCGCAATTTAGGCCAGACAAGGCTTTCGCAAAAGTCAACAGAGAGAAAAAATTTGTTAAAAATAACGTTTGTTGGAATTGTATATATTTATGCCTTTCAATAGTTAGCATCTTATTAACATCTTTTTTAAGAGATAGAGTTCAAAAATATATAGCTTCAACATATACTGTATGTATATACAGTATTAAGAGGCGAGTATTATGAGCTTCCCTTCTCCTGCGGCGGATTATGCTGAGAGCCGTATTTCTCTTGATCAGCAGATAATTAGACATCCTTCAGCGACCTACTTCATGAGGGCAGCTGATAGTCATCATCGTGAGGGAATATTACAGGGTGCATTGCTGGTGGTCGATTCCTCACTTACCCCGGTTGATGGTTCTCTGCTTGTATGCGCTCTGGATGGGGAATATCGCGTAAAAAGATACCGGAAGTATCCACGTCAGCATCTGGAGGATTTAAGAACCGGTAAGAAGGAAGCATTGCCAAAGGATGACGATGGATGCACGGGCAGCAATGCCGTGTTTGGTGTGATCACTCACATTATCAACGACGCAAGAAGTGGCGAGTTTGATGATTGTCCCGTGATGTAGGAGAACTGATTAGGCGGTGCAATGCACCGCCTTTTTATCACACTGCGCGGAATGCGATTTCGCCAGGTATTACTTCACCTTGCCAATACATTTGGGCAGCAACGCGATCTGCGAGGTCACGATAAATAGCCGTAAATTCGCTATCTGGACGACTAATAACGGTTGGTGTTCCGTTATCCAGATCTTCACGAAGAGAGATATGAAGTGGCATTTGGCCTAACAACTGCGTGTTGTATTTCTCGGCCAGTTTCTGTGCGCCACCGGTGCCAAAAATTGGCTCGTGATGACCACAGTTACTGCAAATATGCACACTCATGTTTTCGACGATACCCAGTACCGGCACTTCGACTTTTTCGAACATCACAATGCCTTTCTTCGCATCGATCAGCGCGATGTCTTGCGGCGTAGTTACCACAACCGCACCAGTTACAGGAATGTTCTGCGCCAGCGTCAACTGAATATCACCAGTGCCCGGCGGCATATCGAGAACGAGATAGTCCAGATCAGGCCATAGAGTTTCCTGCAACATCTGCATCAGCGCCTTGCTGGCCATCGGTCCACGCCACACCATTGCATTGTCGTCGGTGACCAGATAACCAATAGAGTTGGTTGCCAGGCCATGAGACATGATAGGTGCCATGTGAGTACCGTCAGGTGAGGTTGGACGTTGGTTTTCCGCGCCCAGCATGGTTGGAATTGATGGACCATAGATATCGGCATCCAAAATACCAACTTTCGCACCTTCAGCAGCCAACGCCAGTGCCAGGTTTACCGCCGTGGAGGATTTACCCACGCCGCCCTTGCCTGAGCTGACGGCGATAATGTTCTTAACGCCATTAATGCCTGGTTGGTTTTTGACGCGCTTAAGCGTGGCAATGTTGTACGACAGCTTCCAGTCAATAGCCTTTGCGCCAGTGATACGGAGCAGATCACCACTACATTGCTCTTTCAGGTCTTCAAAAGGCTTATTCCACACGAAAGGCATGATTAGTTCGACATGCAGTGTGTCATCCATCAACGCAACATGGTGTAACGCTTTAAGCGTAGTCAGGTTGTGTTTCAGGGTTGGGTGCTGAAAATTAGCCAGCGTACCGGCTACCATTGCTCTCAGGGCATCCGGCGATTTGGACTCGCTCATCCCGTCTCCTTTATTTTAATTTGCGCAATTGTCGCCTTGTAGTGTACTCCAGCTACGACATTTAATCATTTATGAGAAATGCTGTTATCACATGGCAGACATAAGGCCATTTTGTTACTATCAAGCCCCTTTTCACTACAAAGAAGTAATGCCTACTATGACCCAAGTCGCGAAGAAAATTCTGGTGACGTGCGCGCTGCCGTACGCTAACGGCTCAATCCACCTCGGCCATATGCTGGAGCACATCCAGGCTGATGTCTGGGTTCGTTACCAGCGAATGCGCGGCCACGAGGTTAATTTCATCTGTGCCGACGATGCCCACGGTACGCCGATCATGCTGAAAGCACAGCAGCTTGGTATCACACCGGAGCAGATGATTGGCGAAATGAGTCAGGAACACCAGACTGATTTCGCAGGCTTTAACATCAGCTATGACAACTATCACTCGACGCACAGCGAAGAGAACCGTCAGTTGTCTGAGCTTATCTATACTCGCCTGAAAGAGAACGGTTTTATTAAAAACCGCACCATCTCTCAGCTGTACGATCCGGAAAAAGGCATGTTCCTGCCGGACCGTTTTGTGAAAGGCACCTGCCCGAAATGTAAAGCGCCAGATCAATACGGCGATAACTGTGAAGTTTGCGGCGCAACATATAGCCCGACGGAACTGATCGAGCCGAAATCAGTGGTTTCTGGCGCTACGCCGGTAATGCGTGATTCCGAACACTTCTTCTTTGATCTGCCCTCTTTCAGCGAAATGTTGCAGGCATGGACCCGCAGCGGCGCGTTGCAGGAGCAGGTGGCAAACAAAATGCAGGAATGGTTTGAATCCGGCCTGCAACAGTGGGACATCTCCCGCGACGCGCCTTACTTCGGTTTTGAAATTCCGAACGCGCCGGGCAAATATTTCTACGTCTGGCTGGACGCGCCGATTGGCTACATGGGTTCCTTCAAGAATCTGTGCGACAAGCGCGGCGATACCACCAGCTTCGATGAATACTGGAAGAAAGACTCCACCGCCGAGCTGTACCACTTCATCGGTAAAGATATTGTTTACTTCCACAGCCTGTTCTGGCCTGCCATGCTGGAAGGCAGCAACTTCCGCAAGCCGACCAACCTGTTTGTTCACGGCTATGTGACGGTGAACGGCGCGAAGATGTCCAAGTCTCGCGGCACCTTTATTAAAGCCAGCACCTGGCTGAATCATTTTGACGCCGACAGCCTGCGTTACTACTACACTGCGAAACTCTCTTCGCGCATTGATGATATCGATCTCAACCTGGAGGATTTCGTTCAGCGCGTGAATGCCGATATCGTGAACAAAGTGGTTAACCTGGCCTCCCGTAATGCAGGCTTTATCAACAAGCGTTTTGACGGCGTGCTGGCAAGCGAACTGGCTGACCCGCAACTGTACAAAACCTTTACTGATGCCGCTGAAGTGATTGGCGAAGCATGGGAAAGCCGCGAATTTGGTAAAGCTATCCGTGAAATCATGGCATTGGCTGACCTGGCTAACCGCTATGTCGATGAACAGGCTCCGTGGGTGGTGGCGAAGCAGGAAGGACGCGATGCCGATCTGCAGGCGATTTGCTCTATGGGCATTAACCTGTTCCGCGTGCTGATGACGTACCTGAAGCCGGTACTGCCGAAACTGACTGAACGTGCAGAAGCATTCCTGAATACAGAACTGACCTGGGATGGTATCCAGCAACCGCTGCTGGGCCATAAAGTGAATCCGTTCAAGGCACTGTATAACCGCATCGATATGAAGCAGGTTGAAGCACTGGTGGAAGCATCCAAAGAAGAAGTGAAAGCCACAGCCGCACCGGTAACTGGCCCACTGGCTGACGACCCGATTCAGGAAACTATCACCTTTGACGACTTCGCCAAAGTTGACCTGCGCGTGGCGCTGATTGAAAACGCAGAGTTTGTAGAAGGTTCTGACAAACTGCTTCGCCTGACGCTGGATCTCGGTGGTGAAAAGCGTAATGTCTTCTCAGGCATCCGTTCCGCTTATCCAGATCCACAGGCACTGATTGGTCGTCACACCATTATGGTGGCTAACCTGGCACCACGTAAAATGCGCTTCGGTATCTCTGAAGGCATGGTGATGGCTGCTGGCCCCGGCGGGAAAGATATCTTCCTGTTAAGCCCGGATGCTGGTGCTAAACCTGGCCACCAGGTTAAGTAATTAAACAACCTCTCTTCGCAATGCCCGGCAACACGCCGGGCATTTTCATATAGACACAATCCCTTCTGATTTACACAGTACCTAAAACAATTTGTTTTCTGCCTTTTGTTGATGGAGATAATAAACCACATAAGAAAACAACTTGTTTTGGAGTGGTTGAAATGTTGAACATTACCCAAGCCTACCAGGTGGCATTGATCAGCTCATCTCATACATCAGAGGAAGATGCTCGCCGATTCATGATCGCAAGCAATGAGCTGGATTGGGTTTCACAAATTGAGTACGGTTGCATTGTCCACGCCGGGTTACAGGACGATGACTGGAAAGATGAGTTGCGTCGATATGGTATATCCGAGGGCGCGATTGCGAACATTCAGAAAGTACTTGATGTAGGCTTTGACTCTGTACATTTTGATTGTGGTGCACCGGTCGTTGAAGGGCTAGAGTGCTGGCAATGGTAATCCGGCAATCGCTTCATACTAGACAACGGAGAATTTATGCTTAAAGAAGACTCATATCTACTAAAGGCGCTTGAAATGCGTGGCGTTGAACCTACAGTGAAAAACGCTCACGATATCTACCTTCAGTTTTCACCGGAGCTGAAACGGTTCATAAATCAATACGGGGTTAATGACTCAAGTGTTAAAGCAATGATAGATGATGAATTAGACCATCTCATCTAATCGTTTCCTATGATAATGGTTTTCACTTTGAGATTGTTATTTTTCATAGCTAAAGCTGATGTTTGTGGAAGGTGGATTGATAAACGGATGCGTATTTAGGTTATACAAGTGAGAAAATTGATAATATATAAACGCGATTTTTATGTGATGGAATGGATGTGATGGAAACCCAGAACCAACAAACAAAACCTCTGAATAACATTTATGCGTGGATTCTAGCGTTCATGCCTTTCTTCTTTGGAGTATCGCCGGAAGAGTATACCAATTACGCTATTATAATTGGGGGTGTAACTACCATCGGTTTGTTAGTAGCTGACAGAATGGCTCTATCGGAGTCTGGCTGTGAACCACCTTCAATTCTATGGGGGGTATTCCTCCTGCCTGTCTATCTCTGGAAGCGCGCGACTATTACAAAAGGCAGCAGAGTGCCATTTATCATAATCGTTGCGTCGCTGGCTTGGGTTATCTTCATCGGCATCCCACACAAGGACGAGGTTGCTCTTGAAGAAGCAGCCTGCCCTCTCGTGACAACTATTCTGAAAGAGAATAACGGTTCGACTGCACCAAAATGTATGAAGGTGACAATAGAGGACAAGGTGACGGATAAGTTCTATAGAGCAACGGCTACACTAGACAATGGTAATGACATTAACATTACTCTGGAACTTACCGGCGACAGGAACTTCTACGTCCGTGTTCCAAATGTTTATCTGAACAACTAACGGTTGCAACTCATTGATAATGGCGGTCACAATTTGATTCTTTTCTATAAGAATCCGTTGATCGCCACTACTCCCCTTCCATACCCGCAATCACATCCTTAAATATCAATAAGTTATAGTTGTTTATACAATCAAGAAAACAACTGAATAACAGATCAACGAAACATCAACGCTTTCACCCGATTTGGTCTAAAAAATTGACGTTTTCACACATCACTGCTTATACCCGTAATTCTACGCAGCAGACAGCGCCACAGCGTCCAATTTTCACCACAGACGACCCAACACACTACCAACAAAAACACACGCTCAAAATCGTTCCCGTTGCGTTACATAACCATATAAACAACTTATTTTCAGGCATAACAAAACAACTAAATAACACATATGCCATTCCCAAAACAACCAACCTCTTTATGGCAGGCTACCGAAAAGACCCACCTCTTCTTCCCAGGCTACCGGACAACCAACCTAACTTTCACAGGCAATCCGAAAACATTCATACGCGCGATACCCACGACACGCCATTACCCAAACAGCGAAGAAACATCAGAATCACTGAAACCCCAACGAAGCCTGTAACCGCAAGGTTTCTCTCAATCCCAAAAGACACGAAACATAACAATCACGGGAAACGCCATTACCCAATACACGAATAACTACAAAAGCCCTTCACGCACTCCAGACAAACAACTCAAACACAATAACGAAAGGAATCGCCCACCTGCCATTACTCCATACACGGAGAAGAACAATCACCAAAACGACGAGAACACCCCATAGAAGAACCACCGCAAAACGAACGAAACCATTTACACCGACAGAGAGAACAACACGCCCAATTCACCAACAGAAATAGTCGCCGTATAGAACGTTCTGGAAGGAGTGAGCATTAACGCCTATAGAGAGGTTGAGACAGATAAAACACGAAGAAAACATAACATGTATAGCGAAGAAGCCAGGTATGTATAAGTGGGGAGGGAAGGAGGGGTGTCGCCTCCTTTTTCGTATTTATTCAACTCCTGATTTTATCCCCCGTAACACCCCTACGGTCAGCCTTCGGTCCATACAGGGAAAAGGTTGCATCCCGCTACAGAAACGGCTGGGTTGCCTTCGGGGAACGGCTGGAGGTTTTCAGGGAAACGGTCGAGTTGCCTGTGTGGATTTCGGGAAAAGGCTCGATGCCGGTTCAGGAACGGCGGCGTACCGGTATAGCGTGAGGGAGAGTTGCGGCTACCCACCTGTAATGTGCGGGAAGAAGAGAGGCGCTCACGTGCAGGCGAACTTACTTACCGCTGGATTCCCTCTGAATGCCCAGCTACAGCGTAATTGTGCCAGACAGCCAACGGGTCACAATCGATTTCAGTAGGTTTTCGGGGAGAGGATTATTCTGCCCACCAGCCACCTTCGGCCACTAAATCAGAATAATGTAAAAAGTGTACTCGATACTGAACCTGAAAACTCACTGCCAAAACAACATTCACCGGAATAAAATCCTTTTTCGCCTGTGCGTTATTGCGATAATAACACCAACGAGAAAACAAGTTGTTTAAGGATTGCTTTATGTTTGCAAATATCGACATCAACCAAATCAAGAAATTAACTCAAAAAGAGTTTGATCAGTTTTATGAGTTAGAAGGTTGGTCTTCCACTCTGATCAATTCGCGGTGGGTGCTTGAGCTGATGACTCGTGATGACGCACCTGCTTTGATGATTTGCGACATGGGTGAAGATGCTGACTTTATGGATATGAGCGAATTTTGTGTGGACACATACAACCGCAGCCAGAAGTACTACTTCACATGCGATAGCGAAAATGACGTGATTTCTAAGGTCTATCTTCACCTCGTCCAGCATTGGGACGTTCAGGAGTTTCTTGAAGTATTCGAGTAACCCCAACCAAAGCCAGCAATGCTGGCTTAATTTCTCTATAGCCGCAGGGAGGAACCTGCATATCGATCATGCACCTGATCATTATGCTTTGTAGCCGTTTTCTTACTGGTATTATTTACGCCATTGAGAAAACAAGTTGTTTACGGAGTTGTGATGAAAAAATCATTGGTTCTTGGTCTGGACAAAGACCAGAAGAGAAAAGAGAAGCCTGCACTGGTTGCTCAATTAACTTTGCTAGACATCGTTGCCAATGGAACTTCTATTCGTCTGTTCCGTGAAACAGCGGTGTCTTTCGATAAAAACACCTTTACTCGTTATGTAATGAATGTTCGTCGCCAGCGTGGAAAAGGATGGGTGGCATTTCAAAGAATGTGGCCGGAACATCAGCTCGAACTGGCCTTGATGGAAGTTAACCGCGTGGCCCAGCAAGAAATTCAGAGAGCATCAGTGATGGCAATAGCCTGATAATGTGCAAGTGGTAATTAGTCGACAGTACGACAGCCCCGCCATCCTTACGGGGCTTTTTTGTATTGTAAGTACATACTTACGATCATAGAATATAAAAATAACCAATACACTACGGAGAGTGAAATGACCGTTAAACGCGAAAAACTGACAGTTGATGTTTACTATGCCTCTGAAACCGCCGAAGGTAAGAATGTGGCAAAAATCACCGTTGTTACGTACAACACCGAAACTGGTGCCGAAGTCCAGGCCAGTACGATCGTGCGTAAAGGTGACGCCTCCGGCGGCGAGTACGCGACTCAATACCAGTCCATTCTCGATGCAACTGACCCGCTGCTGCTGAAAATCGAGAACTACTTCCGCCAGGTTGATGAAGAGGTGTTTGAAACCATGATGAATATGGTTAACACCGTATTCGCCTCCAGCCTGAACACCAGCACCACCTGGATTGGCCAGTACGGTCTGCGCATTACCTCTGGCATTCCTGCCGACACCTTAATCCCTGAAAGCGTATTCGCTTAATCCTCTTTAAATGGCGCGTAAACCGCGCCATTTTATTATGCCCGATAACAATTTGTTTTCTGCCTTATCAGATTTGTGAAAATGATTTCACTGAAGCAACTTAATAAGGAAACCATCATGGGACTTGATATCTATATCGAGACACAGCCTAAAAACGATCTGAATAACGAGGCATCCAGAAAGCAGGTTGCTTACTTCCGTAAGTTCAATGCGCTCGTTGGGTGGATGGAGCGCAACGTAGGTGAAGTCGAAAATTGTGAGCTTTTAGAATTAACGATGAATGACATTTGTCTTCTGAAAGCTCATTTGATGCACATAAACGAAAGCAATTGCGAAGAGTACTTGCCTACTCGGGAAGGTTTTTTCTTCGGCAGTCAGGAGTACGACGAAGGTTACTGGCATGACGTGGATAAGCTGAAAAAACTTGTGGAAGACCTGATCAGGAACCACGACTTTCACAATAACAGACTGACCTTCTGCGCCTGGTGGTAAATATGGGCGATTTCAAGAAACGCCTGAAGGAAAGAGCCGAGATGGTCAGAAAGCAAAACGCCTCTTCTGTCATCAGATACGCAAGGCAGTTTAGTCGCAACAACAAATCAGTTGAGGAAAAGATCCTTAGCGTAATCGGTCGATAATTATTAAGGCCATCAGCATTGATGGCCTTAAATGACCATCCTGTTTCCCGCAGGCTAAAAACACCAACCTCTTACCTCCAGGCAACCGACAAACCCACCTGTTCCCGTCCGGCTACCGCAACTTTCCACTTTGACGCCTTATTCGTACAACGATAATTAACACCAATAAGAAAACAATTTGTTATTTACGATAAGGAATTAATCATGAATTTTATCGCTACTGTAAACGCACCCGCACATGGCAATATCGCTGTAACGTTCTCTGACATTGAAAAACGAGTACTTGGTGCATGGCGCGACAATGAGACGGTAGAACTGTCAGCACAAGAAAAATGCATTATTGCACGCGACATCATTGGCAATCGTCGTTACTCGCGGGTATTTGAGAAAGCGTATGTGGTAAATTCTGGATTCGGAACGTTCGTCTTTCCGGTGCGCTCCGGGCGATTCTGCCAGTCCAAGCTGATTGAGTTCGCTACGCAGATTTCTGTCTGGATTAAAACTCAATCGTCGTTCAAATTTTCCGACGATGAAGCAGTATCGCAGGGGATGCGGATCGCCAACAATGCAATTAAATGCAAAAACATTACGTATACCGCTGGCGTTGATACATGGAAACTGTTTTGCGCTAACTTTATGCTGAATGTATACGCAAGCAACCGCATCCACATCCTTGATGGCGTGTAACTGAGAAGAGGGCCAGAAACGGCCCTTTCTCTATAGCCACCAGCTGCCGCAGGGAAATTTTCAGAAACGGCGAGGAACGTATTCATGAGCCGACGGGGAACGGCCAGGATTTTTTCGGGAAACGGCTGCATTCGCCTTTATGTAGAAAAAACATCGGGAAGCTGGTGGAATCCAACCAGCGGTTGTCGGACAGGTGAGCGGGGAAAATTATGATGACTTTCGTCACCTGAGACATCCAGATTTCTTTCGTAGCATAATTACATACGTGATTAAGTGGTGTGATTATGTGAAAAATCACGCGCACATAATACGCGAGCGGATACGGAACAAAACAAAATGCCGATCCGCGCCGACAAATAAACGCGGATCATAAAGCAAGACTAAAAGCCAATGATTAACCATACTCTATAGCGCAATATAACGCGTTTTAAGCGCGTTAATGTGTTAAGTAATGGGTATGTACTGGTAAGGATATAAAAGCGCGTCTATGGCGTTATTTTGGCGCTTATTTTTATGTTGTTGGAGTGAGTTAAAGACAATAAAAAACGCGCCATCATTGGCGCGTTTTGGTGGGAGTATTGGAAACGAAAAAAGCGCCCATAGTGGGCGCTCGATTTTATTTGTGTAAACTGATTTTAAATCCCATTTCTACAAACGCTTTTAACATTAAAAATATATCAGCGTCGTTCACGTCTGCTTTTTTTCGCTCCTGGTCGCTCAATAAGTCAATTTTGCGCGTCGTTTCATCTATAAGCTCGACTGCGCGCCCAGCGTAACCAGCGATCCCAGCGATGCGATTAACATAATATTCATTATGGACGTTAACGCCAGCGATAAGAACAAACATGATTAAGCTCCTTAAAAAATTAAATAGAATTTTGAAGTTTTCCGATTAATGCGCTTAAACGTAAGTATTCACGTTTACGCTTGCAATCTCGCTTGCTGTTAAGCAAATCAGAAAACGTAAAATTTAATTGGTCGCGTTGCGCGATCAAATCATCGATTAATTCCAGTTTATAAGCGCGATACTTTGCGCGATATTCCGCGCGGATCTTGTCATAGCTGACCATTTTTAAAGCTCCTTTAAAGCGCCCACTATGGGCGCTTGATTCCATTAATTACGCTTTGAAAGCATCAGCTAAATAATTGTAGAAATCATTTTTAATGAAGCGATATTGCTGAGTACCAGCTTTCGCACTCCCAGCTCCTTTGACTTTTTCAACAAGTCCAAGACGTTCGCAAAGATTGATCAACTGGTTGGCTTGAGTATAGCCAGCGTCCAATTTAATTTCACACGCTTTTTTAGCTTCATTCATTAAATCGAAAACAGCGCCATTGGTGAACGTGTCGATCTCGTCGTTAATCATATCGATTAAAGCGAATACACGAGATCCAGACATATCAGCGATGGAATAAACGCATTTACCAGATTTAATTGATTTAACCAGATAAACCAGTTTTTCCAGAGAATAACTATTAGTCATTGCATCACGGAAAAATACTTCTGGCGCTTGTTTGCTTGCTTTAATCGCATAGTAGAAAACAGAGCATAATTTTTCGTCTTCTACTGCGTTTACGACGTTGTTGATGAAGTAAGCAAGTTTAGTGGTCGCAGCTTGCATATTTGCTTTGTCTGCTTTAGTGTGCGTACCATTTTTATAATGTTCGTTATATGTTTGAGTTGCCAGATCTGCTTTTTCGCGCAGTTCATCGGATACAATGGAAGCAGCTTCAATGATGGATTTTTTAGAAATGATAATGTTAGCCATGATAATTTTTCCTTATGTAAATTTAAAATTTATTGTCGTT
>NZ_JABWNC020000024.1:0-59448 GCF_013368855.2 Escherichia sp. 93.0816
ACGCGCGGTTGTGCGGTGCTCAGGGCGATAAAACGCCAGATGTATTTATTCAGGTCGTGCGAGTCCCGCCCTTGCGGGTGTGTGGTATGATTTCTCATAGCTACCTCGATACGCTTTCTATCGTTGGTGGTTAGAAGCCCGGTTAGTGTTCCCGCACTGCCGGGCTTCGCTGTATTTAATGGTTGCGTATTTTTAATGTGGTACGTACCATTTGATTTCAGTTTATAACGATGGTACGTACCAATGCAAGAAGAAAATGTGAAACCAAAATTTGATCGCTCCGGCAGCACAAAGAAAAACATCCGCTTCGAAGACACATTGTTGCAACAAATTAACGAAGTTGCAGGGCCTGGTAATTTCAGCTCATGGGTAAAAAATGCTTGTCGTGATAAGCTACGCAAAGAAGGCATAGAACCCAAAGGCTGACAGCTAACCAGCAAGCCAGCACACTGATCACATTGCCCACCAGCCGCAAATGTGGCATTGTTGGTGATGCTTTTGTTTTCCCTTGTTCCCACTGGCGACCCTTTTGCGGTCGCCTTTGTTTTATGTGCCATCACTCCCCCCTTACACCGTCTGCGTTCTGCGAGTGGATGCAAGATAAGCATCGAGATCAGTGCGCATATACAGCACTTTGCGCCCCAGCTTATGAAAAGGGATTTTTACCTTGCCAGTACACGCCCAGTTAGCAAGAGTCTGGACACTTACCCCCAAATGCTCGGCAGCTTCTTTGCGGGTCATCTTTTCTAAATGCATGAGTATCACCGTATACTTCTGATTAAGAACAGGTATACGTTATTTAGCGATGGGGAAGTCTTGAAGACAGGAAAACCAGATACAAAATCGCATATCTGGTTTACATGGCTGAAATCTGGATTACAGAGGATAAAACTGGATTTATTCTTTGTCTCCAATAACTAACTTAAAATCCCTGTTTTTTTGCGGGGATTTTGGATTCATCCCCGACTCCTTAAGCCATCTCTCTATAGTCCCAACTACAGGGACATCATTCCATTTATTGCGTAAGTGCGCGTATATCTCTGCGGATAGCCCGGGTAAACTGGCATTAGGGTATTTTTTCCAAGTGTTACAAGCTATAGATAACGCTGTTGATTTATGCCTGTTTGTTTTTCCTTTCTTTGCTTTACTACGGTCTTCACTGATAATTTTCTTTACATTAGCTATATCACGTACTGATTTTAATAAATTCTCCGACACTAAAATCGCATATCTTTCACGTAACTGATCTGCAAGTCTGTTGAAACCAAGAACTTCAAATATAATGGCAGCTTTCAAAATATCATTGAATTCTGAATATGCACTATTAAATTTTTTATCAAAATCATCTCCATATCCGGCACATACAGAAATATTAACCTTTAAATCCTTATTTTCTATCTCTGACGATAATGATAATCTCTCCTCCAGAGACATTTTAGATGGTGTGATATTTGCCATATCGCATATCGTTTTTTTTACAAAAGAAGACGCCAGTTCATCTCTAATATAATCTGCAATAGTATTCATATCCTTCGCATCATTATGGTCAAATTCTATTGCAGCAATGATTTTATTTTCTGACATTCAAACCACCATTTGAATTAACGATACTAAATAGTAATGCGCGTTTCTCACTGTCACTCATACTCTCCAGTGCGGAAAGCAATTGCGCATCGATAGATTTTTTACTCTCCACCAGCCCGGCATGTTCCAGAATTGCCCGTTCTATCCGTGACGCTGGCTCCAGCAGTTCATCAGCACCAAAATGTAAATACCCCTGCGTTACGTCAGCACTTCGCATAGTACGGTGATTCATCAGGCGCTTGAGGATGTAATTGCCCACGCCCACCAGTTCGGCAACCGTTCCGAACGTCCGGCGTGCATCGTGCCATTTGAATGGTACAGGGGAGAGCATTTCATCGTTCGACTCTGGAACAGTAGCCGCGCTTATCCGGTCTATGATGTGCCGTGTTTCCTGAATCACTCCCTTCACACCAGGAAACACCAGAACATCATCAGCGTTTTTTATTTTCAGTCGGCGGTGGAACATTTCCCGCAACGTATCAGTAATCGGTAATTCGAGCGGATCCCCGTTTTTCGTGGTGTCTATCCAGAAAAAACGACCGCCCATATTCACGCGATCCCACGTAAGGCCAAAAATTTCTGATTTCCTCAGTCCGGTAAAAAGCGCCATTTCCACGGCATCGCATACCGTCACCGCTATATCATCCCTTTCCTGTTCGCCCTGGTCGCGCACAGCAGCTACAGCAGCAAACCAGCGGGGAAAATCATGCAGGCGGATACGTTCCGTTTTTCTTACCGTTCCGTGCCACTGGCGCTTGGTGCTCAGTACCAGAGTCGGCGGATCCGGTAAAAGAGTATTACCCGCATCATCACGGTAATGATCATGCGCAAACCGACACACAGCACGTAGCGCACGCGCCCATAAATCGGCCTGTGCCTTGCTTCCTGTACCAACCCCAGCCCGTAACGTGGTTTTATCAGCACCGAACCATACAGCCCCATCAGTGATGGCCTTATGCCGTTGTTCCACCCGTTCGCGGGAAATACTGGCGAGGGTATGGGCCATCCAGTCACCGGAATAATTCTGTAATATGCTGCGGTACTGTTTTTCTGTGGCGGGTTTCAGGCGGTGGCCACGATTTTTTACGTAGGCGTCAATCGCCTTACTCAGCGTTATCATGGCCTTGTTGTTAGTGCGCTTTGCTATGTTCGGATTTATCCCCGTTGTGGCGACTTCGCCAAGGAGTTCCATAGCTTTAGCCCTGGCATTATCCACGCTCAGATCAGGAAAACGCCCCAGCGTTGCACGAATAAATTTTCCGTTACGCTTACGGGAAATGCAGAAACTTTTCACACCAGACGAACCTACACGGACACGCAGCCCGTTAACCTCCGTATCACCATATTCGGCCTGTCCATGTTCCGGCGTTGGCAGTTCTGCAATTTTTACTTTAGAGAATCTGAATAATTTCACTCATACACCCCACCAAGCGATCTGGTATCCTAGAAAATCGCTTGTTCTGCTCCAGGATACCTATAGGATACCGTAAAGAAGTATTTTGGGGTATATACAGGTATTTATACAGTAGTTTTAAAAAATACTAAGGTATTGAAAAGTATCGCTAATTATCTGTAAGTAAAGGGTTATCAACCAACTCATAATCGCTTGGTCGCTGGTTCAAGTCCAGCAGGGGCCACCAGATACAGCAAAGGCTGGCGAGAAATCGTCAGCCTTTTTTCATATATCAATTACTTTGCGTGCCAGTAAGCCGCTGCGCGTACCCGTTGTGGGTCATATTGTTCCGCTTCAAAGCGGCGGCTTAAATTCTTAACCACCTTGCCTTCGCCGGTTATCCAGATGAAATAATCATCGGCAGGAATTTCCAGCTGCGCCAGACGCGCGTCCACCGCCTGCTCATCATGCGCCAGCCACTCGATGTTAAAACCGTCAAGGTGCGCGAGATAATCCTGACAGGCGTTATCCCACACGCTGACCAGCGCGGTAACTTGCGGTTTAACGGCAAGTTTGCTCAACGTTTCCAGGCGGCGGCGCAGTGCGGGCATTCCGGACTCATCGCAGACATATACCTGATACGCGTAATCTTCCGGCACCACCAGCGAACCACGCGGTCCGGCTACTGTGAGTTTATCGCCCGGTTGCGCCTGCATCGCCCAGCCGCTGGCGACACCGCCGTCGTGAATAAAAAAATCGATCGCCAGTTCATGGCGCTGCTCATCATACAGTGGTGTATAGTCGCGCGACGGCGGGCGTGGCCCTTCCGGCCAGACGATACCCTCTTCAGTTACCGTTGGCGGTACAAAGTGAGCGTCAGGTTGAGGAAAGAAGAGTTTGCTGTGATCGTCAAAGCCGCGCGACGTAAAACCGTCCAGCGCCTCGCCGCCGAGGACAATGCGCTGAAAACTGGCGCTGATGCGCTCAACGCGTAACACGGTCAGTTCACGGAAGCGCAGATCATTGCGAACGCGCTGTGGGTAGCGGGAAGAGTTATTCATTGTTATCGCCTTCGTGATGGTAATCAGATATATCTAAACAAAATTCGCAAATGATAATGATTGTTAATCATGATAAATGCAAGCAATTTGTAGAACTGATATATCTGAAGTATGTGAAGTCATTCAGCACCGTAGCAAGGCTGCCGGATGCGGCGTGAACGCCTTATCCGGCCTACATGTTGAGTACATTTGCGTTTAAAAATCATTTTTGTACTTGCAGCAACTCACATATCAGATATAAATTAGATATATCTAATTAAGCAAAAGGAGGCTGATATGAGCCATCATCACGAAGGGTGTTGTAAACATGAAGGCCAGCCACGCCATGAAGGCTGCTGCAAAGGTGAGAAGTCAGAACACGAGCACTGCGGGCACGGTCACCAGCATGAACACGGTCAATGCTGCGGTGGTCGCCACGGTCGCGGCGGCGGTCGTCGGCAGCGTTTCTTTGGCCACGGTGAGTTGCGCCTGGTGATTCTGGATATTCTCTCGCGCGATGACAGCCACGGTTATGAGTTGATTAAAGCGATTGAGAATCTGACCCAGGGGAATTACACCCCAAGCCCGGGCGTCATCTACCCGACACTGGATTTTCTCCAGGAGCAGTCGCTAATTACCATCCGCGAAGAGGAAGGCGGCAAGAAGCAGATTGCGCTGACCGAACAGGGCGCACAGTGGCTGGAAGAAAACCGCGAACAAGTGGAGATGATTGAGGAACGCATCAAAGCGCGTTGCGTTGGTGCGGCGCTGCGCCAGAACCCGCAACTGAAGCGGGCGCTGGATAATTTTAAAGCGGTGCTGGACTTACGCGTCAACCAGAGCGATATCACCGACGCACAGATAAAAAAGATCATTGCGGTGATCGACCGCGCCGCTTTTGATATTACGCAACTGGATTAATCACCGATTGCCGGATGCGGTGTACACACCTTATCCGCCTACCCACCCGTAGGCCTGATAAGATGCGCCAGCATCGCATCAGGCATTGTGTACCAACCACCGAATGCGGCACACCGATTAATGCAGCACCGTAACCGCGTCTTCCAGTCGGCTGGCGCGGTGTTTTACCATCGCCGACACCTGCGCACTCTCTTCCACCAGCTCGGCGTTTTTCTGGGTGATCAGGTTAAGCTCATCTACCGCACGGGTCAGGCTGGAAAGCCCATCAGCCTGTTCCAGCGTTGAATGGCTAATCTGAGCAATTAACTGCGTGACGTTTTTTACCTGCACCACAATATCGTCCATCGTCCGTCCGGCGGCGTGTACCTGTTGCGAACCGGATTGCACCTTATCTGCACTGGCATCAATCAGCTTGCGAATATCGTTGGCAGCATTGGCACTGCGGCTGGCTAAATGACGCACCTCCCCCGCAACCACCGCGAAACCTTTGCCTTGTTCTCCGGCGCGCGCCGCTTCCACCGCTGCATTCAGAGCGAGGATATTGGTCTGAAACGCAATATCGTTAATCAGCGAAGTAATGGTGCCAATGCGCTGGGTACTATCGGCGATATCGTCCATCGTTTTGATCACCGTGGTCATCGCTTCCCCGCCCTGCACCGCCGCATTACTGGCGGTGATAGAAAGTTTATCGGCAGCCGACGCCGTGGCAGAGTTCTGTTTTACCGACGCTGCCAACTGGTTCATGGTCGCCACCGTTTGCTGAACGTTATCTACCGTCTGCTGAGTATGCTCATTCAGTTCATCTGTGCCTTTCGCCAGCGTCTCGCTGCCGTTTCTGACGCTGGAAACCTGGCTTGAGACATCATTAATCAACCAGCGACACATTAACCCAAGCTGTCCTACCGCTCGCAATGTCAGCCCCAGCTCATCGCTGCGATTCAAATGCTCAACACTATTACGTTCTCCGGTCGCCACCTTCAGTGCCTGACGGGCAACATTTTCTATCGGGCGCACAATCTGCCATTCAAAACAGACACTTGCCAGCAACATCACTAACGCACAGAGGAAATACGTCACCACCGGGGCAGCAACAAACCAGAGCATGGCCGCCAGCACGATAAACATCAGCGCCATCACTCCACGCGCCCGCCAGCGAAGCGGCAATGAAGGCATTTTTCCCAGCCAGCCTTTACGCACCACCAGACCTTTATGAATACGCTTATTTGTACGTCCGGCATTCAGCGCCTTATACAGCGGCTCTACCGCTGCGATCTCGCCATCCGTCGCCCGCGTGCGAATCGACATATAACCACTGATTTTGCCCTCACGCACCATCGGCACCACATTCGCCCGCACCCAATAATGATCGCCATTTTTGTGCCGATTTTTCACAATACCACTCCAGGGTTCCCCCTGCTTCAGGGTGTACCACATATCAGCAAAGGCCGCTTTCGGCATATCCGGATGGCGCACCATGTTATGCGGCTGTCCCTGTAACTCTTGCAAGGTATAGCCGCTAACCTGCACAAAAGTGTCATTAGCATGTGTGATATAGCTTTGTAGATTGGTAGTAGACATCAGAGTGGTATCGTCAGCCAGCGGGATATTTTGCTGGGTGACATACGAATGAGAAGACATAATCGCGTCCTGTGCAGGTTATATTGTTGTTAACTTCTTGTCAGAAGTTATGTCGGCTCCGGTGCGGTTATCTTTAGTGGTTTAATTTGATTTAGATCGCAATTTTCGATTAAAGCACAAAATCTAATTCCTTGATTTAAAATACTTTCATTTGGGTACTATCCCGGCACGTTTATTATATTGCCCAACAATCAGGCAATTATTGCCCTGGCATGGTGCCTTTCCCCCTGGATAACAGGAGGTGCACCCGATAAAAATCGTGCAAAATAACAACAATGGTTAACAATTAGAATTAAATGTTGCACAAATGATAACGCAATTTGTGTTTATCCCGATTTTCGCGATCGCAACCGGAGTGGCGCAATCCCTGCAATACTTAAATCGGTATCATGTGATACGCGAGCCTCCGGAGCATATTTTGAACAGGTTACCTTCGAGCGCATCGGCTTTAGCGTGCAGCGCCCACGCCCTGAATCTCATAGAGAAGCGAACGCTGGATCATGAGGAGATGAAAGCACTTAACCGCGAGGTGATTGAATACTTCAAAGAGCATGTCAATCCGGGGTTTTTAGAGTATCGCAAATCTGTTACCGCCGGCGGGGATTACGGAGCCGTAGAGTGGCAAGCGGGAGGTTTAAATACGCTTGTCGACACCCAGGGACAGGAGTTTATCGACTGCCTGGGAGGTTTTGGAATTTTCAACGTGGGGCACCGTAATCCAGTTGTGGTTTCCGCCGTACAGAATCAACTTGCGAAACAACCGCTGCACAGCCAGGAGCTGCTCGACCCATTACGGGCGATGCTGGCGAAAACCCTTGCTGCGCTAACGCCCGGTAAACTGAAATACAGCTTCTTTTGTAATAGCGGCACCGAGTCCGTTGAAGCGGCGCTGAAACTGGCGAAGGCTTATCAGTCACCGCGCGGCAAGTTTACTTTTATCGCCACCAGCGGCGCGTTCCACGGTAAATCGCTTGGCGCACTGTCAGCCACGGCGAAATCAACCTTCCGCAAACCGTTTATGCCACTGCTGCCGGGCTTCCGTCATGTACCGTTTGGCAATATCGAAGCCATGCGCACGGCTCTTAGCGAGTGCAAAAAAACCGGTGATGATGTGGCTGCGGTGATCCTTGAGCCGATTCAGGGCGAAGGTGGCGTCATTCTGCCGCCGCCGGGCTATCTCACCGCCGTGCGTAAGCTGTGCGATGAGTTCGGCGCACTAATGATCCTCGATGAAGTGCAAACGGGCATGGGGCGCACGGGCAAGATGTTCGCCTGCGAGCATGAGAACGTACAGCCGGACATCCTGTGTCTGGCGAAAGCCCTCGGCGGCGGCGTGATGCCAATTGGCGCAACTATTGCTACCGAAGAGGTGTTCTCAGTCCTGTTCGACAACCCGTTCCTGCATACCACCACCTTTGGCGGCAACCCGCTGGCCTGTGCGGCGGCGCTGGCGACCATCAATGTGTTGCTGGAGCAGAACTTACCGGCTCAGGCTGAACAAAAAGGCGATATGTTGCTGGACGGTTTCCGTCAACTGGCGCGGGAATATCCCGATCTGGTACAGGAAGCACGTGGTAAAGGGATGTTGATGGCGATTGAGTTTGTTGATAACGAAATCGGCTACAACTTTGCCAGCGAGATGTTCCGCCAGCGTGTGCTGGTCGCCGGCACGCTCAATAACGCCAAAACGATCCGCATTGAACCGCCACTGACGCTGACCATTGAACAGTGCGAACTGGTGATCAAAGCGGCGCGTAAGGCGCTGGCGGCCATGCGAGTAAGTGTCGAAGAAGCGTAGTATCAAATCGGATGGCGATACGACGTCGCCATCCGATCTTTTTATACGATACGCACGCCCGCAGGCATCATCCGTTCCGGCGTTAACAGTACGCTTTCACTGCCGTCATCGGTTTCCGCACACAACAACATGCATTCCGACGTTTCACCGCGCATTTTCGCTTTTTGCAGATTGCATAAGACCACCACCGTTTTTCCCATCAGCTCTTCTTCGCTGTAGTACGGCACCAGGCTGGTCACGGTTTGCAGCGTTTTTTCCCCCACATCAACCTGTACGATGTACAGCTTGTCGGCGTTTTCATGGCGTTTCACTTCCACAATCTTTCCGACGCGCATTTCCAGACGTGCAAAATCAGCGTAAGCCACGGTTTCCATTGTTCCCTCCTTCAAATAAAATTTTACTAAACTATAGCAAAAGTTTTTCTCAATCCTGTAGGCTAAAAATGGAGAATGCAGGCGTGATCACATTCGTAAGCCGCTGTGTTACCGTTACAGCGTCAAAGAAACGCGCTTTATTTACTGAAAACAGGTGACCCGATAAGCACTTCCTCTACAATGGGGGCGCACATCAGGGAAAGTAAAAAAGGTAAACATGGCAACACTAAAAGACATCGCAATCGAAGCTGGCGTATCCCTGGCGACAGTATCCAGGGTCTTAAATGACGATCCGACGTTGAATGTGAAAGAAGAGACGAAACATCGCATTCTCGAGATCGCCGAAAAGCTGGAGTACAAGACCAGTAGCGCCCGAAAACTACAGACAGGCGCAGTCAACCAACACCATATTCTGGCTATCTACAGCTACCAACAGGAGCTGGAGATCAACGATCCTTACTATCTGGCGATCCGCCACGGCATTGAAACCCAGTGCGAAAAGCTGGCGATCGAACTGACCAACTGTTATGAACACAACGGCTTGCCGGACATTAAAAACGTCACCGGCATTTTGATTGTCGGCAAACCCACGCCTGCCCTGCGCGCCGCCGCCAGCGCATTGACCGACAATATCTGTTTTATCGACTTTCACGAACCCGGCAGCGGTTACGATGCGGTGGATATCGATCTGGCACGCATCAGTAAGGAAATCATCGACTTCTACATCGATCAGGGCGTTAATCGTATTGGTTTTATTGGCGGCGAAGATGAGCCTGGCAAGGCGGATATTCGTGAGGTCGCCTTTGCGGAATATGGCCGACTGAAGCAAGTGGTACGCGAAGAGGACATCTGGCGCGGCGGTTTTTCCAGTTCGTCGGGCTATGAACTGGCAAAGCAAATGCTGGCGCGGGAAGACTACCCGAAGGCGTTGTTTGTCGCTTCTGATTCCATTGCTATCGGCGTACTGCGGGCAATTCATGAACGCGGCCTGAACATCCCGCAGGATATTTCGCTTATCAGCGTCAACGACATCCCCACCGCGCGATTTACCTTTCCGCCGCTCTCAACCGTGCGCATCCATTCCGAAATGATGGGAAGCCAGGGCGTTAACCTGTTGTATGAAAAGGCTCGCGATGGTCGCGCGCTGCCGCTGTTAGTGTTCGTTCCCAGCAAATTAAAACTGCGCGGCACCACCCGCTAAATCCCCTTACACACTGTCCGGCAATCGTTTTTGCCGGACAGTGCTGCCGTTTATTTTCGTGATCCAGTTAAAGTAAATGCATTTACCCGCTACTTTTTAGTAAAAATTTTACTAAACTCCCCAGCAATTACACAAACTACCATCACCACGAATGGTTCCGATTTCTCTCTACCGGGAGGCCCTATGAATCGCTGGGAAAACATTCAGCTCACCCACGAAAACCGACTTGCGCCGCGTGCGTACTTTTTTTCATATGATTCTGTTACGCAGGCGCGTACCTTTGCCCGCGAAACCAGCAGCCTGTTTCTGCCCTTAAGCGGTCAGTGGAATTTCCATTTTTTTGACCATCCGTTGCAAGTGCCAGAAGTCTTCACTTCCGAGTTAATGACTGACTGGGGGCACATCACCGTCCCCGCCATGTGGCAAATGGAAGGCCACGGCAAACTGCAATATACCGACGAAGGTTTTCCGTTCCCCATCGATGTGCCATTTGTCCCCAGCGATAACCCAACCGGTGCCTATCAACGTATTTTCACCCTCAGCGACGGATGGCAGGGCAAGCAGACACTGATTAAATTTGACGGCGTCGAAACCTATTTTGAAGTTTACGTTAACGGTCAGTATGTGGGTTTCAGCAAGGGCAGTCGCCTGACCGCAGAGTTTGACATCAGTGCGATGGTTAAAACCGGCGACAACCTGTTATGTGTGCGCGTGATGCAGTGGGCGGACTCCACCTACGTGGAAGACCAGGATATGTGGTGGTCAGCGGGGATCTTCCGCGATGTTTATCTGATCGGTAAACAACTAACGCATATTAACGATTTCACCGTGCGCACCGACTTTGACGAAGCCTATTGCGATGCCACGCTCTCCTGCGAAGTGGTGCTGGAAAACCTCGCCGCCTCCCCTGTCGTAACGACGCTGGAATATACCCTGTTCGACGGCGAACGCGTGGTGCACAGCAGCGCCATTCCTCATCTGGCTATTGAAAAACTGACCAGCGCCAGCTTTGCTTTTACTGTCGAACAGCCGCAGCAATGGTCGGCAGAATCGCCTTATCTTTACCATCTGGTCATGACGCTGAAAGACGCCGACGGCAACATTCTGGAAGTGGTGCCACAACGCGTCGGCTTCCGTGATATCAAAGTGCGCGACGGTCTGTTCTGGATCAATAACCGTTATGTGATGCTGCACGGCGTCAATCGTCACGACAACGATCATCGCAAAGGCCGCGCCGTTGGGATGGATCGCGTCGAGAAAGATCTTCAGTTGATGAAACAGCACAACATCAACTCCGTGCGTACCGCTCACTACCCGAACGATCCGCGTTTTTACGAACTGTGTGATATTTATGGCCTGTTTGTAATGGCGGAAACCGACGTCGAATCGCACGGCTTTGCTAACGTCGGCGATATCAGCCGCATTACTGACGATCCGCAGTGGGAAAAGGTCTACGTCGAGCGCATCGTTCGCCATATTCACGCGCAGAAAAACCATCCGTCGATCATCATCTGGTCGCTGGGCAACGAGTCCGGCTATGGCTGTAATATCCGCGCGATGTACCACGCGGCGAAGGCGCTCGATGACACGCGTCTCGTGCATTACGAAGAAGATCGCGATGCTGAAGTGGTCGATATTATTTCCACCATGTACACCCGCGTGCCGCTGATGAATGAGTTTGGTGAATACCCGCATCCGAAGCCGCGTATCATCTGCGAATACGCTCATGCGATGGGGAACGGACCGGGCGGGCTAACGGAATACCAGAACGTCTTCTATAAGCACGATTGCATTCAGGGACATTATGTCTGGGAATGGTGCGACCACGGGATCCAGGCGCAGGATGACAACGGCAACGTCTGGTATAAATTCGGCGGCGATTACGGCGACTATCCCAACAACTATAACTTCTGTCTTGATGGTTTGATCTACTCCGATCAAACGCCGGGACCTGGTCTGAAAGAGTACAAACAGGTTATTGCGCCGGTAAAAATCCACGCGCTGGATCTGACTCGCGGCGAGCTGAAAGTCGAAAATAAACTGTGGTTTACCACGCTTGATGACTACACCCTGCACGCAGAGGTGCGCGCCGAAGGTGAAACTCTCGCAACGCAGCAGATTAAGCTGCGCGACGTTGCACCAAACAGCGAAGCGCCATTGCACATTACGCTGCCACAGCTGGACGCCCGCGAAGCGTTCCTCAACATTACGGTGAGCAAAGATTCCCGCACCCGCTATAGCGACGCCGGGCACCCTATCGCCACTTATCAGTTCCCGCTGAAGGAAAACACCACACAGCCGGTTCCTTTCGCGCCGAATAATGCTCGTCCGCTGACGCTGGAAGACGAACGTTTGAGCTGCACCGTTCGCGGCTACAACTTCGCGATCACCTTCTCAAAAATGAGTGGCAAACCGACATCCTGGCAGGTGAATGGCGAGTCGCTGCTGACCCGCGAGCCAAAGATCAACTTCTTCAAGCCGATGATCGACAACCACAAGCAGGAGTACGAAGGGCTGTGGCAGCCGAATCATTTGCAGATCATGCAGGAACATCTGCGCGACTTTGCCGTTGAGCAAAGTGATGGCGAAGTGTTGATCATCAGCCGCACGGTTATTGCCCCGCCGGTGTTTGACTTCGGGATGCGCTGCACCTACATCTGGCGCATCGCTGCCGATGGCCAGGTTAACGTGGCGCTTTCCGGCGAGCGTTACGGCGACTATCCGCACATCATTCCATGCATCGGTTTCACCATGGGGATTAACGGCGAATACGACCAGGTGGCGTATTACGGACGCGGACCAGGCGAAAACTACGCCGACAGCCAGCAGGCTAACATCATCGATATCTGGCGCAGTAACGTCGATGCCATGTTCGAGAACTATCCCTTCCCGCAGAACAACGGCAACCGTCAGCATGTCCGCTGGACGGCACTGACTAACCGCCACGGCAACGGCCTGCTGGTGGTTCCGCAGCGCCCAATTAACTTCAGCGCCTGGCACTACACCCAGGAGAACATCCACGCCGCGCAACACTGCAACGAACTTCAGCGCAATGATGGCATCACCCTGAATCTTGACCACCAGCTGCTTGGCCTCGGCTCCAACTCCTGGGGCAGCGAGGTGCTGGACTCCTGGCGCGTCTGGTTCCGTGACTTCAGCTACGGCTTTACGTTGCTACCGGTTTCTGGCGGAGAAGCTACCGCGCAAAGCCTGGCGTCGTATGAGTTCGGCGCAGGGTTCTTTTCCACGAATTTGCACAGCGAGAATAAGCAATGAGGATCATCGATAACTTAGAACAGTTCCGCCAGATTTACGCCTCTGGCAAGAAGTGGCAACGCTGCGTTGAAGCGATTGAAAATATCGACAACATTCAGCCTGGCGTCGCCCACTCCATCGGTGATTCATTGACCTACCGTGTGGAAAATGACTCCGCGACCGATGCGTTATTTACCGGGCATCGTCGTTATTTTGAAGTGCATTACTACCTGCAAGGCCAGCAAAAGATTGAATATGCGCCGAAAGAGACATTACAGGTAGTGGAATATTATCGTGATGAAACTGACCGTGAATATTTAAAAGGCTGCGGAGAAACCGTCGAGGTTCACGAAGGGCAAATCGTTATTTGCGATATCCATGAAGCGTATCGGTTTATCTGCAATAACGCGGTCAAAAAAGTCGTTCTCAAAGTCACCATCGAAGATGGTTATTTCCATAACAAATAACAACTACGGCGGCAAAAGGAGTTTGCCGCCACCGCTACCCTACTCATTTTCGGAGATGTGTTATGTCTGATACCAAACGTAATACAATCGGCAAATTCGGCTTACTCTCGCTGACTTTTGCCGCCGTTTACAGCTTTAACAACGTTATCAATAATAATATTGAGCTTGGACTGGCCTCGGCGCCGATGTTTTTCCTCGCAACGATTTTTTATTTTATTCCCTTCTGTCTGATCATCGCAGAATTTGTCTCGTTAAATAAAAACTCGGAAGCTGGTGTCTACGCGTGGGTAAAAAGCTCGCTGGGCGGACGTTGGGCATTTATTACTGCCTATACCTACTGGTTCGTAAACCTGTTCTTTTTCACCTCGCTGTTGCCGCGCGTTATTGCTTACGCTTCATATGCCTTCCTCGGCTACGAATATATTATGACGCCGGTTGCTACCACCATTATCAGTATGGTGCTGTTCGCCTTCTCCACCTGGGTTTCTACCAACGGGGCGAAAATGCTGGGGCCAATTACCTCCGTCACTTCAACGCTGATGCTGCTGTTAACGCTCTCCTACATTTTACTGGCAGGTACGGCGCTGGTTGGCGGCGTACAGCCTGCCGATCCGATCACCGTTGACGCGATGATCCCGAACTTCAACTGGGCGTTCCTCGGCGTTACCACCTGGATCTTTATGGCCGCAGGCGGCGCGGAGTCCGTCGCGGTGTACGTTAACGACGTCAAAGGCGGTTCGAAATCGTTCGTTAAAGTGATCATCCTCGCCGGGATTTTCATTGGCGTACTGTATTCCGTCTCCTCGGTGCTGATTAACGTCTTCGTCAGCAGCAAAGAGTTGAAATTTACCGGCGGATCGGTGCAGGTATTCCACGGCATGGCGGCGTATTTTGGTCTGCCGGAAGCGTTAATGAATCGCTTTGTCGGTCTGGTGTCCTTTACCGCGATGTTCGGCTCCCTGTTGATGTGGACTGCAACGCCGGTGAAAATTTTCTTCTCCGAAATCCCGGAAGGCATCTTTGGTAAGAAAACCGTTGAACTGAACGAAAACGGCGTTCCGGCGCGCGCGGCGTGGCTCCAGTTCCTGATCGTCATCCCGCTGATGATTATCCCGATGCTCGGCTCCAATACCGTGCAGGATCTGATGAATACCATTATTAATATGACTGCCGCAGCGTCCATGCTTCCGCCGTTATTCATCATGCTGGCGTATCTGAATTTACGCGCCAAATTAGATCACCTGCCACGCGATTTCCGTATGGGTTCCCGTCGCACCGGTATTATTGTTGTTTCAATGCTGATTGCGATATTTGCCGTAGGGTTTGTCGCTTCAACATTCCCGACTGGCGCGAATATTCTGACCATCATTTTTTATAACGTCGGCGGTATTGTTATCTTCCTCGGCTTTGCGTGGTGGAAATACAGTAAATATATAAAGGGATTAACGGCTGAAGAACGTCATATTGAAGCGACGCCAGCCAATAATGTTGATTAAGCAGACTAATAAAAAATGAGCAGGCATTTTCCCTCTTCCTGGATGGGGTGAGGGAAAATAGTTTCTGCCTTAATATTTTTATAATTACAACGATAAAAGGCTGTATTTTTTCTTTAGCTCATGGATTAACACAATGAAATTAATCACTGCACCATGCAGAGCATTACTTGCTCTGCCGTTTTGCTACGCCTTTTCTGCGGCCGCTGATGAAGTACGTCCGGCAGAACATGACGACACAAAAACACCCGCCATTACCTCGACGTCTTCTCCTTCATTTCGTTTTTACGGCGAATTAGGGGTTGGTGGATATATGGATTTAGAGGGTGAGAATAAACATAAATACAGCGACGGCACTTATATTGAAGGCGGTCTGGAGATGAAATATGGCTCCTGGTTCGGCCTGATTTACGGCGAAGGCTGGACCGTGCAGGCCGACCACGACGGCAATGCCTGGGTGCCTGACCATAGCTGGGGTGGTTTTGAAGGTGGGATTAACCGTTTTTATGGCGGTTATCGCACCAACGATGGCACCGAAATCATGCTCAGTCTGCGCCAGGATTCCTCGCTGGATGACCTGCAATGGTGGGGCGATTTCACGCCCGATCTGGGCTACGTCATTCCCAATACCCGCGACATTATGACCGCGCTGAAGGTGCAGAACTTAACCGGCAACTTCCGCTATAGCGTCACCGCCACACCTGCCGGACATCATGACGAAAGCAAAGCCTGGCTACATTTTGGCAAGTACGATCGCTACGACGACAAATACACCTATCCGGCAATGATGAACGGTTACATCCAGTATGACCTTGCCGAAGGCATCACCTGGATGAACGGTCTGGAAATCACCGACGGCACTGGACAACTCTATCTCACGGGCCTGCTTACCCCTAACTTCGCTGCCCGCGCCTGGCACCATACCGGACGCGCCGACGGGCTGGACGTACCGGGAAGCGAAAGTGGGATGATGGTGAGCGCCATGTATGAAGCGTTAAAGGGCGTTTATCTCTCCACCGCTTACACCTACGCTAAACATCGCCCTGACCACGCTGACGATGAAACCACCTCTTTCATGCAGTTTGGTATCTGGTACGAATACGGCGGCGGACGTTTCGCAACGGCTTTTGATAGCCGCTTCTACATGAAAAATGCCTCTAACGATCCCAGCGACCAACTCTTCCTGATGCAATATTTTTACTGGTAATAAGGACTGTAATTTCATGAAAATCAAAACTATTTTAACGCCAGTAGCCTGTGCTCTGCTGATGAGCTTTTCCGCCCATGCCGCTAACGCCGACAATTATAAAAATGTGATTAACCGTACCGGCGCGCCGCAGTACATGAAGGATTACGACTACGACGATCACCAGCGTTTTAACCCGTTTTTTGATCTCGGTGCCTGGCATGGTCACTTGTTGCCAGACGGCCCGAACACCATGGGCGGTTTTCCGGGCGTTGCGCTGCTGACAGAAGAGTACATCAACTTTATGGCGACCAATTTCGACCGCCTGACCGTCTGGCAGGACGGCAAGAAAGTCGACTTCACGCTGGAGGCATACAGTATTCCCGGCGCGCTGGTGCAAAAACTGACAGCAAAAGATGTGCAGGTTGAAATGACCCTGCGCTTCGCCACGCCGCGCACGTCACTACTGGAAACTAAAATCACCAGCGATAAACCGCTGGATCTGGTGTGGGATGGCGAGCTGCTGGAAAAACTGGAAGCGAAAGAAGGGAAACCGCTTTCCGATAAAACCATTGCTGGCGAGTACCCTGATTATCAACGCAAAATCAGCGCCACCCGTGATGGCCTGAAAGTCACCTTTGGAAAAGTGCGCGCCACCTGGGATTTGCTGACTTCCGGCGAATCGGAATATCAGGTGCATAAATCCCTGCCAGTGCAGACTGAAATCAACGGCAATCGCTTTACCAGTAAGGCACATATCAACGGTTCGACGACGCTCTATACCACCTATTCCCACCTGCTGACCGCTCAGGAAGTTAGCAAAGAGCAGATGCAGATCCGCGATATTCTGGCGCGTCCGGCATTTTATCTCACCGCCTCACAGCAACGCTGGGAAGAGTATCTGAAGAAAGGGTTAACCAATCCGGATGCGACGCCGGAACAGACGCGCGTCGCGGTGAAAGCAATCGAGACGCTCAACGGTAACTGGCGCTCGCCTGGCGGTGCGGTGAAATACAACACCGTTACGCCGTCGGTAACCGGGCGCTGGTTCTCCGGCAATCAGACCTGGCCGTGGGATACCTGGAAGCAGGCATTTGCGATGGCGCATTTCAATCCGGATATCGCCAAAGAGAATATCCGCGCGGTCTTCTCCTGGCAGATCCAGCCCGGCGACACCGTGCGTCCGCAGGATGTGGGCTTTGTCCCCGACCTGATTGCGTGGAACCTTAGCCCCGAGCGTGGCGGTGATGGCGGCAACTGGAACGAACGTAACACCAAACCCAGCCTTGCCGCCTGGTCGGTGATGGAAGTGTACAACGTCACCCAGGATAAAGCCTGGCTGGCAGAGATGTACCCAAAACTGGTGGCCTATCACGACTGGTGGTTACGTAACCGCGATCACAACGGCAACGGCGTGCCGGAATATGGCGCGACCCGCGATAAAGCCCACAACACTGAGAACGGCGAGATGCTGTTTACGGTGAAAAAAGGCGACAAAGAAGAAACGCTGTCTGGATTGAACAACTACGCCCGCGTGGTGGAGAAAGGCCAGTACGACAGTCTGGAAATTCCGGCACAGGTTGCTGCGTCGTGGGAATCGGGGCGTGATGACGCCGCCGTCTTTGGTTTTATCGACAAAGAACAATTGGATAAATATGTCGCAAGCGGCGGCAAACGTAGCGACTGGACGGTGAAATTCGCCGAGAACCGCAGTCAGGACGGAACACTACTGGGCTACTCGTTGTTGCAGGAGTCGGTGGATCAGGCCAGCTATATGTACAGCGATAACCATTATCTGGCGGAGATGGCAACCATCCTCGGTAAGCCGGAAGAGGCCAAACGCTATCGCCAGTTGGCACAGCAGCTCGCGGACTACATCAACACCTGTATGTTCGACCCGACTACGCAGTTCTACTATGACGTGCGCATTGAAGATAAACCGCTGGCGAACGGCTGCGCAGGCAAACCGATTGTCGAGCGCGGTAAAGGGCCGGAAGGCTGGTCGCCGCTGTTTAACGGTGCGGCAACGCAGGCCAATGCCGACGCGGTGGTGAAGGTGATGCTGGACACTAAAGAGTTCAACACCTTTGTACCGCTGGGAACGGCGGCGTTAACCAACCCGGCTTTTGGTGCGGATATCTACTGGCGCGGGCGCGTATGGGTGGATCAGTTCTGGTTTGGTCTGAAAGGGATGGAGCGTTACGGTTATCGCGATGATGCCCTGAAACTGGCGGATACGTTCTTCCAGCACGCCAAAGGATTAACCGCCGATGGTCCGATTCAGGAGAATTACAATCCGCTGACCGGCGCGCAGCAAGGGGCACCCAATTTCTCCTGGAGTGCCGCGCATTTGTATATGTTGTATAACGATTTTTTCCGTAAGCAGTAATTTGCAACGGCTGGCGGATGCGGCGTAAACGCCTTATCCGCCCTGGTTGTACGCTCCCTCAGGTCGGATAAGGCGCGTCAAGCGTCGCATCCGGCGTTACCACCGGGCGTATTCTTTTTGAATCCCATCACAAACCCCGCATTCCCCTTTTCCCTTTTCCCCGGCGACGGCTAAATTAGAACTCATCCGACCACATAACAATTATTTTACATACTGGACAATTTTATGAGCTACCCGTCGCTGTTCGCCCCGCTTGATTTAGGCTTCACCACGTTAAAAAACCGTGTGCTGATGGGCTCAATGCACACCGGGCTGGAGGAATACCCGGACGGCGCTGAACGGCTGGCGGCATTTTATGCTGAACGTGCCCGTCACGGCGTGGCGCTGATTGTCAGCGGCGGCATTGCGCCAGATTTCACAGGCGTTGGCATGGAAGGCGGCGCAATGCTCAATGACGTCAGCCAGATCCCGCACCATCGCACCATTACTGAAGCGGTGCATCAGGAAGGCGGCAAAATTGCCCTACAAATTTTGCATACCGGACGCTACAGCTACCAGCCACATCTGGTGGCACCGTCCGCATTGCAGGCTCCCATCAACCGCTTCGTTCCCCATGAGTTAAGCCATGAAGAGATCCTGCAACTGATCGACAATTTCGCCCGCTGCGCGCAACTGGCGCGGGAGGCCGGATATGATGGCGTAGAGGTGATGGGTTCCGAAGGGTATTTGATCAACGAATTTCTTACCCTGCGCACCAACCAGCGTAGCGACCAGTGGGGCGGTGATTACCCTAACCGGATGCGGTTTGCCGTAGAGGTGGTGCGTGCGGTGCGTGAACGCGTCGGCAACGACTTCATCATTATCTACCGTCTGTCGATGCTCGACCTGGTAGAAGGCGGCGGGACTTTTGTCGAAACGGTACAACTGGCACAGGCCATCGAAGCGGCGGGCGCGACCATTATCAACACCGGCATTGGCTGGCATGAAGCGCGTATTCCGACCATCGCCACGCCCGTGCCGCGCGGCGCATTTAGCTGGGTCACGCGCAAACTGAAAGGTCACGTCTCGCTGCCGCTGGTGACCACCAACCGGATTAACGATCCGCAGGTTGCCGACGATATTCTCTCGCGCGGCGATGCCGATATGGTGTCGATGGCGCGACCATTTCTCGCCGATGCGGAGCTGCTGTCAAAAGCGCAATCAGGGCGAGCCGATGAGATCAACACCTGCATTGGCTGCAATCAGGCCTGCCTCGATCAGATCTTCGTTGGCAAAGTCACCTCGTGCCTGGTGAATCCTCGCGCCTGCCATGAAACCAAAATGCCAATCCTTCCCGCCGCGCAGAAAAAAAATCTGGCGGTGGTCGGTGCCGGTCCGGCGGGGCTGGCGTTTGCCATTAACGCGGCGGCGCGTGGTCATCAGGTAACGTTGTTTGATGCACATAGCGAGATTGGCGGGCAGTTTAATATCGCCAAACAGATCCCTGGCAAAGAGGAGTTTTACGAAACGCTGCGCTACTACCGGCGGATGATCGAAGTGACGGGCGTGACGCTCAAACTCAATCACACCGTGACGGCGGATCAGTTACAGGCGTTCGATGAAACGATCCTCGCCAGTGGGATCGTGCCGCGCATTCCGCCCATCGACGGGATCGATCATCCGAAGGTGTTGAGTTATCTCGATGTACTGCGCGACAAAGCGCCAGTGGGCAACAAAGTCGCCATTATCGGTTGTGGCGGGATTGGTTTTGATACGGCGATGTATCTCAGTCAGCCTGGCGAATCCACCAGCCAGAATATCGCCGGGTTCTGCACAGAATGGGGCATCGACAGCAGCCTGCAACAGGCTGGTGGCTTAAGCCCGCAGGGAATGCAGATCCCCCGTAGCCCACGGCAGATTGTGATGCTCCAACGCAAAGCCAGCAAACCAGGTCAGGGGCTGGGTAAAACCACAGGCTGGATCCATCGCACCACCCTGCTCTCGCGAGGCGTGAAAATGATCCCTGGCGTAAGTTATCAGAAGATCGACGATGACGGACTGCATGTGGTGATCAACGGTGAACCGCAGGTATTAGCCGTGGACAATGTGGTGATCTGCGCAGGGCAAGAGCCAAACCGCGCGCTGGCGCAACCGCTGATTGATAGCGGGAAAACCGTGCATTTGATTGGCGGCTGCGACGTGGCTATGGAGCTGGACGCACGCCGAGCGATTGCCCAGGGAACACGGCTTGCGCTGGAGATTTAAACCGTTATTTGACGTGCCGGATGCTGCGTTCATGCCGCATCCGGCAGTTGCATTAATCAATAAACAAGGCGGGAGAAATACCGAATCGCGCTGCCAGTTTTTTAGCGTGTTCCAGCGTTAATTTCCTCTTCCCGTTCAAAACGCGTGACACCATCGATTTGCTACCAATTTCCGGCAGATCGGAAAGGGTTAAGCCGTATTGATCCATCAGGGTACGAATCACAGCAACACCACCTGGCATGGCTTGAGCCATGGCATTAAATTCAGCAAATTCGGGCGCTGATTCTTCCCACGCGGTTATTTTGGCACACACCAGATCCAGCAAAGGATTTTCAGGATCGTTAAGCAGCAGATGATCGACCAGTTCCAGCGCCTGGGCGTATTGTTCTTCGTTCTGGATACCCGCCAGAAAAGGTGCCACAGCAGTTAGCTTTTCTCCCGCCTGCAAGATGTCGGCAATCGCAATCATTTTTTCCCCTTAGTACGATGAATGGCGGTAAAGAAATCGTATTCTTTGTGCGTCATAACTTCACGTATGTAGCACTTTTGCGATTCAAAAAAGACCATTGCGACAACACGTAATTCATTGCCCCCGACATTGAAAACATAATGCTTATCCAGATATTTGAAGTTATCCAGAGATGGGAACACTGCTTTTAATGACTCAGGTTTTTTAAAATATCCCTCAGCAATCGTGTTCCCCAAAGCCACCAGCTCCGTTTTGTGTTGCGGGTATTTTTCCGCAGCATCTTTCAGTGCTTTTTGAGTGATCAGGTGCATTCTTCATCATGTCCGTTGACAAATTGGCAATATGATAACATTCGTTGACAGATTGGCAACGAATGAATTTATCTGTATGACGGAAGAATAAACGTTGAGAAATGCCAAACAAGAGAATGCAGGCGGCGGTGACAGGGATTTTTTGTTTTATGGAAGCGAGATTCCAGAAATGAGCAGCATTGCCGGATGCGCCGCATCCGGCAATGCTGCTCCCGACCTTACCGACGACGCCCCAATTTCACCGCTTTCAGCACCACAAATTTATTATTCGTGGCAATAGTGGTGCAGTTGCCAAAAATTTTCTTCAGTTTATGGAAGTAATCCAGATGGCGGTTGGCAACGATATACAGCTCGCCGTTGATTTTCAGGCAGCGGCGGGCGTGGTGGAACATCTCCCAGGCGACGTTATCGGTCAGCGCATGTTGCTGATGAAACGGCGGGTTGCAGAGCACAGCATTAAAGCGGAAAGGCTCCACGCCGGAGAGCGCGTTGTTGATCATAAACTCGCAGCGATCCAGCGCCTCAGGCATGTTGGTTTCAACGTTCAAACGGCTGGAAGCAACCGCCATTGGCGATTCATCGACAAACACCACTTTCGCCTGCGGGTTTTTATCGAGCAATGTCAGGCCAATGACGCCGTTACCACAGCCGAGATCGACAATCTCACCTTCGAGATTCTCCGGCAGATGCTGCATAAAGAAGCGCGCGCCAATATCCAGCCCGGTGCGGGAAAAGACATTCGCGTGATTGTGGATAGTCCAGTCAGTGCCTTCCAGCTTCCAGCTAACGGTCTGCGGCGCATCGGCCAGCGGCGGCTCGTTGAATGTACAGTTAATCAGTCGCGCTTTTTTCCATGCCAGCGTGGTGGTGGTCGGGCCAAGCACTTTTTCGAACAGTTCCAGCGTGGAAGTGTGGATGTCACGGGCTTTAGCACCGGCAATAATGCGCGTATCTGGCGTGACCACTTTGCGCAGCGCACGCAGTTGTTGCTCCAGCAATGCCAGCGTTTTCGGTACTTTGATCAACACCACGCCCGGCTGTTGCGGGTAGTCAGCGGTGCTGTCGAGAAACTTCACGCTCGATTCATCAATTCCGTTGAGACGTAAATTCTCGCGCGTTGCCAGTTCGCTGATATACGAGTCGCCAATGCTGTACGGCTTATGTTCTGCCAACGCACAGCTTAACGCGCCAAAGGCATCATTCAGGATCAACACCGGGCCGCAGATTTCTGTATCGTCCAACTGTTGCAGCAGATACTCATCCGCCGCTTCCCACGCCTGTAGCGGGTTAACGTCATCCGTCGCCGGGAAACGTTGTAGTGTCAGTGAACGGAAACCGTTGTCTAAGTGGCTCATCGGCCCTCCTGAATGATAAAATTTCGACGTTGCCCCTGAAAAGGGTGCGTGAGTATACCCTTTTTCTCTTTTTCGTGGGCGGTTATGAGCAATCTTACTTATCTTCAGGGTTATCCCGAGCAGCTACTTTCCCAGGTACGCACGCTGATTAATGAACAACGTCTGGGCGATGTGCTGGCAAAACGCTATCCGGGAACGCACGACTACGCCACCGATAAAGCCCTCTGGCAATATACTCAGGATCTGAAAAATCAGTTTCTGCGTAACGCCCCGCCGATCAATAAAGTGATGTATGACAACAAGATCCACGTGCTGAAAAACGCGCTCGGGTTACATACCGCTGTTTCACGTGTGCAGGGCGGCAAGCTGAAAGCAAAGGCAGAGATCCGCGTCGCTACCGTGTTTCGCAACGCGCCGGAACCGTTTTTACGTATGATCGTCGTCCATGAACTGGCGCATCTGAAAGAGAAAGAGCACAACAAAGCGTTCTACCAGTTGTGCTGCCATATGGAGCCACAGTACCACCAGCTTGAGTTCGACACCCGGCTGTGGCTAACGCAGTTGTCGCTTGGGCAAGACAAAATCTGAAAATGATGTCAGGCGTTATATTTTCAATCATTAACGCCTAAAATCGACGCCCCTCTTTTCGTTAAGGATAACGACCATGCTGCGCGCATTTGCCCGCCTTCTTCGTCGCGTTTGTTTTTCTCGCCGGACTCTTAAAATTGCCTGTTTATTGTTGCTTGTGGCAGGAGTGACCATTTTTATCGCCGATCGCGCAATGATCACCGCCAGCAAGCAGCTGACCTGGAGCGATATCAACGCCGTTCCGGCGCGTAACGTGGGTTTATTGCTGGGAGCGAGGCCGGGTAATCGCTACTTTACCCGACGCATTGATACCGCCGCAGAGTTGTACCACGCCGGAAAAGTGAAATGGCTACTAGTGAGTGGCGATAACGGGCGTAAAAATTACGATGAAGCGTCCGGAATGCAACAGGCGCTCATCGCCAAAGGCGTTCCGGCAAAAGCCATCTTCTGCGACTATGCCGGATTCTCGACACTTGATTCGGTGGTACGCGCCAAAAAGGTGTTTGGGGAAAACCATATCACCATTATCTCGCAAGAATTTCATAACCAACGCGCCATCTGGCTGGCAAAACAGTACGGCATCGATGCTATCGGGTTTAACGCACCTGACCTGAATATGAAGCACGGTTTATATACTCAACTGCGGGAAAAACTTGCCAGAGTCAGCGCGGTGATTGATGCGAAAATCCTCCATCGCCAGCCGAAATATCTCGGGCCGTCGGTCATGATTGGGCCGTTTAGCGAGCATGGCTGTCCGGCGCAGAAATAATGCGTATCCGCGCACGTCGAAGATGAAAAAGGCGTGCTACATTGACGGCAGAATCCCTTTATGGAGTATCCACGCGTTATGATACGTTTCGCTGTGATTGGTACGAACTGGATCACTCGCCAGTTCGTCGAGGCCGCCCATGAGAGCGGCAAATACAAGTTAACCGCCGTCTATTCCCGCAGCCTTGAACAGGCCCAGCACTTCGCCAATGATTTTTCTGTCGAGCATCTGTTTACGTCGCTGGAAGCGATGGCGGAAAGCGATGCCATTGACGCGGTGTATATTGCCAGCCCAAATGCCCTGCACTTTTCCCAGACACAACTTTTCCTTAGCCACAAAATTCATGTGATTTGCGAGAAACCGCTGGCATCGAATCTGGCGGAAGTGGATGCCGCCATTGCCTGTGCGCGGGAAAATCAGGTGGTGCTGTTCGAGGCATTTAAAACCGCCAGCCTGCCGAACTTTCATTTGTTACGCCAGGCGCTGCCGAAAGTCGGCAAACTGCGTAAAGTCTTTTTCAACTACTGCCAGTATTCCTCGCGTTACCAGCGTTATCTGGACGGCGAGAATCCCAACACCTTTAACCCCGCGTTCTCTAACGGTTCGATTATGGATATCGGCTTTTACTGTCTGGCGTCGGCGGTGGCGTTATTTGGTGAGCCGAACAGCGTGCAGGCAACCGCCAGTTTGCTGGCAAGTGGTGTGGATGCCCACGGCGTGGTGGTAATGGATTACGGTGATTTCAGCGTTACGTTGCAGCACTCAAAAGTCAGCGATTCTGTCCTGGCAAGCGAGATTCAGGGCGAAGCGGGATCGCTGGTGATTGAAAAACTTTCTGAATGCCAGAAAGTCTGCTTTGTCCCGCGCGGCAGTCAGATGCAGGATCTCACTCAGCCGCAGCATATTAATACCATGCTCTATGAGGCTGAACTGTTCGCCACGCTGGTGGATGAACATCTGGTGAATCATCCGGGGCTGGCAGTCAGTCGCATTACCGCCAAACTGCTGACTGAGATCCGCCGCCAGACTGGGGTCATTTTTCCGGCTGATAGCGTAAATCTATAATTGTTACCGTAAAGCAGTGTAAAAGGCATGTAACAGACCATTGACTGGCTGAATGGTCTGTCATACTTTGTTACCTGCAAAGGGGAGTAACTTCATTGCCGGTCGATCGTCATTACGATGTGTGAAAAACCACATCCGGTCACCGGGCAACCCGAAAGGAATACGCAGACGTATTCCTTTTTTGTTGTAAGTGAGACCTTGCCGGAAGGCGAGGTCTATGCATAAAAAGCAGCGGCTGACGTCTTCCGATGTTGGCCGTTTTTTTATGTGTAAGGAACTTCTATGAATACTGTCGGCACGCCGTTGCTATGGGGCGGATTCGCTGTTGTTGTCGCCATTATGCTGGCTATCGATCTGTTGTTGCAGGGGCGTCGTGGTGCACATGCCATGACCATGAAACAGGCTGCGGCCTGGTCGCTGGTCTGGGTGACGCTGTCGTTACTGTTTAATGCCGCTTTCTGGTGGTATCTGGCGCAGACACAGGGGCGTGAAGTCGCTGACCCGCAGGCGCTGGCCTTCCTCACAGGTTATCTGATTGAGAAATCGCTGGCGGTCGATAACGTCTTCGTCTGGTTAATGTTGTTCAGCTATTTCTCTGTTCCGGCAGCATTACAACGTCGCGTACTGGTGTATGGCGTGCTTGGGGCGATTGTTCTGCGTACCATCATGATCTTCACCGGTAGCTGGCTGATTTCGCAGTTCGACTGGATCCTGTATATCTTCGGTGCCTTCCTGCTGTTTACTGGCGTGAAGATGGCGCTTGCTCATGAAGATGAATCAGGAATCGGCGACAAGCCGCTGGTGCGCTGGCTGCGCGGTCATTTGCGCATGACCGACACCATCGACAACGAGCATTTCTTTGTGCGTAAAAATGGCTTGCTGTATGCCACGCCGCTGATGCTGGTACTGATTCTGGTGGAATTGAGCGACGTAATTTTCGCCGTGGATAGCATCCCGGCTATCTTCGCTGTTACCACCGATCCGTTCATTGTGCTGACCTCAAACCTGTTTGCGATCCTCGGCCTGCGCGCGATGTATTTCCTGCTGGCAGGCGTAGCAGAACGTTTCTCGATGCTCAAATATGGTCTGGCGGTGATTCTGGTGTTTATCGGTATCAAGATGCTGATTGTCGACTTCTACCATATTCCGATCGCCGTTTCGCTGGGCGTGGTGTTTGGCATTCTGGTGATGACGTTTATTATCAACGCCTGGGTGAATTATCGGCATGATAAACAGCGGGTAGAATGATTTTTAATCTGTCTAAGCCATGTACCCTGTCATCAACATGAGTACCGTTTTCTCCCTCTCCCTTCCAGGGAGAGGGTAATTTTTCGCACCGATGCTGGCCTGTTCCCCTCACCCTAACCCTCTCCCCAAAAGGGGCGAGGGGACTGACCGAGTACTTTTTGACGTTGTTATCAGTCTGGAAGCCGCACGTTGGGCTTTATTTTTATGTCAAACAAATGTAACCATTAAGTTGCAAAACATGACCTCTCTTTAAAATCCAGCATTTTTCGCTTCCCGAAGCTGTAACTTTCCTTATACTCAACCTTGCAAACACTTTGTTACATCCTGAAAGATGCGTCGATAGAACGCACCAGGGATGTGCGACAACACAATGAAAGGATCGAAAAATGACTACGCAACGTTCACCGGGGCTATTCCGGCGTCTGGCTCATGGCAGCCTGGTAAAACAAATCCTGGTCGGCCTTATTCTGGGGATTCTCCTGGCATGGATCTCAAAACCGGCGGCTGAAGCTGTTGGTCTGTTAGGCACTTTATTTGTTGGCGCCCTGAAAGCCGTAGCACCAATCCTGGTGCTGATGCTGGTGATGGCTTCCATCGCTAACCACCAACACGGGCAAAAAACCAATATCCGCCCTATTCTGTTCCTCTATCTGCTGGGTACTTTCTCCGCCGCACTGGCCGCAGTCGTTTTCAGCTTTGCCTTCCCATCGACCCTGCATTTGTCCAGTAGCGCAGGCGATATTTCCCCGCCGTCAGGTATTGTGGAAGTGATGCGCGGACTGGTAATGAGCATGGTTTCCAACCCCATCGACGCCCTGTTGAAAGGTAATTACATCGGGATTCTGGTGTGGGCTATTGGCCTCGGTTTCGCGTTGCGTCACGGTAACGAAACCACCAAAAACCTGGTCAATGATATGTCGAATGCCGTCACCTTTATGGTGAAACTGGTGATTCGCTTCGCGCCAATCGGTATTTTTGGTCTGGTTTCTTCTACGCTGGCAACCACCGGTTTCTCCACACTGTGGGGCTACGCGCAACTGCTGGTCGTGCTGGTTGGCTGTATGTTGCTGGTGGCGCTGGTGGTTAACCCACTGCTGGTGTGGTGGAAAATTCGTCGTAACCCGTTCCCGCTGGTACTGCTGTGCCTGCGCGAAAGCGGCGTGTACGCCTTCTTCACCCGCAGCTCTGCGGCGAACATTCCGGTGAACATGGCGCTGTGCGAAAAGCTGAATCTGGATCGCGATACCTATTCCGTTTCTATTCCGCTGGGAGCCACCATCAATATGGCGGGCGCAGCAATCACCATTACGGTGTTGACGCTGGCTGCGGTTAATACGCTGGGTATTCCGGTCGATCTGCCTACGGCGCTGCTGCTGAGCGTGGTTGCTTCTCTGTGCGCCTGTGGCGCCTCCGGCGTGGCGGGGGGTTCTCTGCTGCTGATCCCACTGGCCTGTAATATGTTCGGTATTTCGAACGATATCGCCATGCAGGTGGTTGCCGTCGGCTTTATCATCGGCGTATTGCAGGACTCCTGCGAAACCGCGCTGAACTCTTCAACTGACGTGCTGTTCACTGCGGCAGCTTGCCAGGCAGAAGACGATCGTCTGGCAAATAGCGCCCTGCGTAATTAATGTTTAACCCCTTTCGTCAACGGCGGAAGGGGTTTTCTCTACTTTAAACGGATCAATTCCCCTTTTCTGCATCCGCCAGAAACGAATGATATTCAGGCCATTCATCAGTAGAAAACTGCCTTCAATCATCGTGCCGCCAATCGACCCCGCCCAAAAGTTGTGAATCACCCAGCAACACGTTGAAAACCACATTACGCAGCGCATGGTCAGCCCTTTACAGCGAAACAGCGCCCAGGTACTGACAATCGTGCCAATAACCGGCAATAGTTCAACAGGATGATGGAACTTCGCCAGGCCAATTCCGCCAGTCAGAACAATAAAGATCGCCATTACCCATAAGCTGCGCGTGCGTAAGGTAATCAATGTACGAATAGCATTAAGGATGGCACTGGCACCGGCAGGATAGGTGCCCAGGAGGAAAAAATGCACGCCAATAACGGCGCTATAGACTGAAAGCTGCTTTTTGAAGCGACGTTCGTCACGGTTGAAAAATGTTGTGATACCAATCAGAAAGGCGATGACACCCACGCCCTGGGCCAGCCAATACGCGGTCATGATAAATCCTTAGCAGGTATGGAAAAGCAAACGGCGCTTCACATTATGAAACGCCGTTTTTTATTAACAACTCATTTCGACTTTATAGCGTTACGCCGCTTTTGAAGATCGCCAGTTCGCGGAAGTCGTTACGCTCGTTGCAGGTTTGCTTACCGTTGGCAAACTCAACGATGGTATCGATAAATTCTTCCAGCAACTGCGGCATCGCTTTACCGTGGATCAACTGACCTGCGTCAAAGTCGATCCAGTGTTTTTTCTTCGCCGCCAGTTCGCTGTTGGTGGCGATTTTCACCGTCGGTACAAAGCCGCCGTATGGCGTGCCGCGACCGGTACTGAACAGCACCATGTGACAGCCAGCACCCGCCAGGGCGCTGGTCGCTACGGCATCGTTACCCGGCGCGCTTAACAGGTTCAGTCCCGGCGTTTTCAGACGCTCGCCGTAACGCAGCACGTCAACCACGACACTGGAACCTGCTTTTTGCGTACAGCCAAGGGATTTATCTTCCAGCGTGGTGATACCACCCGCTTTGTTCCCCGGTGATGGGTTTTCGTAAATCGGCTGGTCATGAGCAATAAAGTACTGTTTGAAATCGTTGACCATGGTGACCAGTTTTTCAAACGTCGCTTCATCGCGGCAATGATCCATCAGCAACTGCTCTGCGCCGAACATCTCCGGCACTTCGGTCAGTACGGTCGTACCGCCGTTAGCAATCACGTAGTCAGAGAAACGCCCCAACATTGGGTTAGCGGTAATACCAGAAAGACCGTCAGAACCACCGCACTCCAGACCAAACTTCAGTTCGCTGAGTTTGCCTGGCTCGCGTTTATCATTGCGCATCACGTTATACAACTGATGCAGATGTTCGATCCCGGCCTCGATTTCATCATCCTGCTGCTGGCAGACCATGAAATGGACACGTTCAGGATCGATATCCCCCAGCGTTTCACGGAAGACATCGACCTGATTGTTTTCACATCCCAGACCAATTACCAGCACCGCACCTGCGTTCGGGTGACGCACCATGTTTTGCAGCATGGTGCGGGTATTGATGTGATCGTCGCCCAGTTGCGAACATCCGTAGGTGTGGCTAAAGAGGAACACGCCGTCAGTACCTTCGGCATTGTTCGTCTCTTTCAGGAAACGGTTCTGGATCTGCCGCGCGATGCCGTTAACACAGCCCACGGTTGGCAGGATCCACAGCTCGTTACGCACCCCGACATCACCATTCGCGCGACGATAGATCTGCACTTCACGATCTGCCGCTTGTGCTGGCAGATCGTGAAAATCAGGTTGATAGCGATACTGATCCAGATCGCTCAGATTCGTGCGCGTATTGTGGGCGTGAACGTGTTCACCCGCCGCAATATCCGCCAGTGCATAACCAATCGGCAGGCCGTATTTAATAACGTTGGCCCCTTTTGCGATATCCGTTAACGCAAATTTATGTCCTCGAGCGACATCCTGGCGCAGCGTAACGGTTTGGTTATCGACACTGACTTCTGTGCCTTCAGCCAAATCAGCTAAAGCAACCGCGACGTTATCCAGTGAATGGATCTTGATGTATTGCATATCAACCCCAGACCTTAGTTCAGTTCAATGGCGAAGTAGTCACGCGCATTGTTAAAGCAAATGTTTTTCACCATCTCGCCCAGCAGGTTGATGTCCGCCGGTGCTTCGCCCGCTTCCACCCAGCGACCGATCATCTGGCACAGAATGCGGCGGAAGTATTCGTGACGGGTGTATGACAGGAAGCTACGGCTGTCAGTCAGCATACCAACAAAGCGGCTCAGCAGACCAAGCTGCGCCAGTTGGGTCATCTGACGTTCCATACCGTCTTTCTGATCGTTAAACCACCAGCCAGAACCGAACTGCATTTTGCCCGGCATACCTTCGCCCTGGAAGTTACCGATCATGGTGCCCAGCACTTCGTTATCGCGCGGGTTCAGGCAGTAGAGAATGGTTTTCGGCAGCAGGTTTTCTTCGTTCTGTTTGCTCAGCAGCTTAGACAGCTCTTCCGCCATCGGACGGTCGTTGATGGAGTCAAAGCCTACATCCGGCCCCAGCAGTTTGAACTGACGCAGGTTGTTATTACGCAGTGCGCCAATGTGGTACTGCTGTACCCAACCGCGACGTGCGTATTCTGCGCCGAGGAACACCAGCACCGCAGTTTTGAACTGTGCCACTTCGTGCTCACTCAGGGTTTCGCCAGCCAGACGGCGTGCCAGAATGCTGTCCAGTTCCGCTTCGTTCGCTTCAGCAAACATCACCACATCCAGCGCGTGGTCAGACACTTTACAGCCGTGAGCGGCAAAGTGATCCAGACGTTTGGTCAGAGCAGTTTGCAGGTCTGCAAAGCGGCGAATGTCGGTATCGGAGACTTCACCCAACTTCGCCATATAGTCGTTAAAGGTCGCCTGTTCGATGTTGAAGGCTTTATCCGGACGCCAGCTCGGCAGCACCTTAATGGTGAAAGAGCCGTCTTTGGCGATCTCTGCGTGATGCTCCAGAGAATCGATCGGATCATCGGTGGTGCCGACCATTTTCACGTTCATCTGCTGCATGATGCCGCGCGCGGAGAAGTTATCCTGCGCCAGCAGTTCGTTACATTCGTTCCAGATTTCATCCGCAGTAGACGGAGACAGCAGTTTGCCAGTGATACCAAATGGACGACGCAGTTCGAGGTGCGTCCAGTGGTATAACGGGTTGCCGATAGTGTGCGGAACAGTTGCCGCCCATGCGTCAAACTTTTCACGGTCAGAGGCATCACCGGTACACAGGCGTTCAGCTACGCCATTGGTGCGCATTGCACGCCATTTGTAGTGATCACCTTTTAGCCAGATGTCATACAAATTCTTAAAGCGATAGTCTTCTGCGATCTGCTGCGGCGGCAAATGGCAGTGGTAGTCGAAAATCGGCTGGTCTTTTGCGTAGTCGTGATACAGGCGGCGGGCAAATTCAGTATCTAACAGGAAATCTTCAGTCATAAACGGAGTCATTATCGTCTTCCTCTTAACGAGTGAGCTAGCTTGCTTATGGTGCGATGCTGACAAAGTTATCACACCAATTTCCAGAGCCAGAAGATATTTTCGTGAGTTAGATCAATAAACGTAGTTAAAAAAATTACTCTCAAAGTGGTAAATATCGCTGCAAGCCGCGCCGTTACTGGCCTCGCCATCATCCTGTAATGTCCCTACAAATATTCGCACATTTGTGATGGCTCTCACCTTTTAAAGTTGTATGACAAGTTATCTTTCTGCTGTCGCAAATCATAAGTCGACGGAATGCAAATTGCCGATTCATTCGTTGAATGAATCGGGTTGACCGGTACGGAAGCCGAATTAGCACGAAACTTTCATGGCAACGTTCGGGGCGTGCCGGTTTTTTTTCGGTTACCCGGTCGTAAGTAACATCTTCAGCCTCTGGCGGGATGATGGCCGCGATTACTGCGGATATAACAAAACGATGAGGTTTTACATGCGTAAAATTAAAGGGTTACGTTGGTATATGATCGCACTGGTGACGCTCGGCACCGTGCTCGGTTACCTGACGCGTAACACTGTGGCGGCAGCTGCGCCAACTCTGATGGAAGAGTTAAACATCTCCACCCAACAGTATTCCTACATCATCGCAGCTTATTCTGCTGCTTATACGGTCATGCAACCGGTAGCGGGTTATGTACTGGATGTTCTGGGTACAAAAATCGGTTACGCGATGTTTGCCGTGTTGTGGGCTGTGTTCTGTGGCGCTACCGCGCTGGCAGGTAGCTGGGGCGGCCTGGCGATTGCTCGTGGTGCGGTAGGTGCTGCTGAAGCAGCAATGATCCCGGCGGGTCTGAAAGCCAGTTCCGAATGGTTCCCGGCGAAAGAACGTTCCATCGCAGTAGGTTACTTTAACGTTGGTTCTTCAATTGGTGCGATGATTGCACCGCCGCTGGTGGTATGGGCAATTGTGATGCACAGCTGGCAGATGGCATTTATCATCTCCGGTGCACTGAGCTTTATCTGGGCGATGGCATGGCTGATTTTCTATAAGCACCCACGCGACCAGAAACATCTGACTGATGAAGAACGCGAATACATTATTAACGGTCAGGAAGCCCAGCACCAGGTTGGCACGGCGAAGAAAATGTCCGTTGGTCAGATCCTGCGTAACCGTCAGTTCTGGGGCATCGCGCTGCCGCGTTTCCTGGCTGAACCGGCGTGGGGTACTTTCAACGCGTGGATCCCGCTGTTCATGTTTAAAGTTTACGGCTTTAACCTGAAAGAGATCGCGATGTTCGCCTGGATGCCGATGCTGTTTGCTGACCTCGGTTGTATCCTCGGTGGTTACCTGCCGCCGCTGTTCCAGCGTTGGTTTGGCGTGAACCTGATCGTCTCCCGTAAGATGGTAGTAACGCTGGGTGCGGTGCTGATGATTGGCCCAGGTATGATCGGTCTGTTCACCAACCCGTATGTCGCGATTATGCTACTGTGTATCGGTGGTTTTGCTCACCAGGCACTGTCTGGCGCACTGATTACGCTCTCTTCTGACGTGTTCGGTCGTAACGAAGTGGCAACGGCAAACGGTCTGACCGGGATGTCCGCATGGCTGGCAAGTACGCTGTTTGCGCTGGTTGTTGGTGCTCTGGCTGACACCATCGGCTTCAGCCCGCTGTTCGCAGTGCTGGCAGTGTTCGACCTGCTGGGCGCACTGGTTATCTGGACGGTATTGCAGAACAAACCGGCGATTGAGGTTGTGGAAGAAGCGCATAACGATCCCGCGCCACAACATTAACGCTTAGCGTAAGTGATAATAACGAAGCCGCCTGTTCAGGCGGCTTCGTTGCTTATATAGAGCGTTTGTCTGGCCTACAGGTTTAATTGATAGTTGGCAAGGACGGTGTAAAGACCACCGACAGTTTACCCATGTAGTACCCGGCCTGCTTATCCATTACGCTGAACTTCTCTACCGCCAGGGTTAATGGCGTTGGCACACACATGACAGCGTAACGAATACCAGGCAGCACAACCGGACGAACGCGCTTCAGGTTAATACTGTTCCAGACCATATTTTCATTATTACGCACGTCAATTTGCCCACCCGTTTCCGGGTTATACATTTTTACCCGGTAATCAATACGTTCTGAGGCATCTGTCGATGTTCCTCCCTGACGATAGATCGAGAAGTCGCCATCTCTTCGTCCGGCAGCCGGGCGACCTTCATCTTTAAGCTGGATTTCATAACTGATAGCGTTGCCGTTAAAACCATCGTACAGGCACATATCCAGCGTGGTCAGATCCTGAGCATAGTTACTGCCATTGACGTTCCCCGTCGGGTGTAGATCCAACTGTACCCGTGGCGTGGCGTGGGCAAACTCAGGAAAGAAGATATCGATATGGTTGGGATCGAGCGTATTAAGCGTGATATCCGCAACATAATCTGTTCCAGGAGTGGAAAAACGTAATTTAGCAGAACCTTCCCAGACGCCGCCGATTGGTAATTTTTTCATTTCGGCTTGTTCAAGATACAGGGTTACCGGCTTTGCAGTGGCAAGATGTTGAACATTATCATTACCCTTGCAGTAATAGCCATTACCATCAGTCAAATTCAGTTGCTTGCTCCATCCCTTGCATGGCCCTTCATCCCAGACTTCTGCGTTCATATAGCCCGTTAGTTTCACAGGCCAACGCATACCGCTGCGCTTTTCAGTCAAGTAAATCTGCACTTTTGTCGTGTTGCCAGATGATGTGCAGGTCTGCTGCATATCAGAGAAGTTGCACTGATACCATGCCCATGTAGTGTTGTAGTTGTACGCCGGTGGGGCTTCTTTGTTCCAGAAATAGTAATTCGCCCTCCCCGTCGCCAAATCGTAAGTTACATCCGCCGTAACATTTTGGGCTGCCTGAACACCCGCAACCGAGCCAAAAAAGCAAAATAGTATGGCAATCAACCGCTTTCTCATGGTGCAACCTCCCTTTGCGCCGTTTGCACACTTTCGCGTAATTTAGGCTGTTTTAACTGCGCCTGAACCTGAATCGACTCTGGTAATTGCGAATAACTCACGATGCTACAAGTCACATCGCCGCTGTAACGAATGCTGGCGCGTTTCTTTACAACAGTCAGCGGACATTTAAGGAATTCGTGTCCTGAAAGCAGATACAGTTCTTTCTCATTGCCGCTAATTTCCAGAGTAAATCCGCCATCTTCAGCCACCAATAACATGGCGCTGTTCAGACCAATCAGCGGGAATTTCTCTACTGATGCTGGCAATAACAAGCGACCAATATAGTTGTAGTTAAAGTTGGCAGAGACTTCGCGATAACGTAACTTACCGGGCAGCAACATTAATTCCCGGTTTCCCGCGCCATTGATAATATTTGTTGTCCCCTGCTGATTGCCCTGGTTGCTGTCTCTGACTTCAACAAAGCCCGGCTGGAATCCGGTATAGGGGAATAACACGCTGTCACTTTGACCAAGTTGCAGAGTTCTGCTGCCCGCTACCCGTGCTTCGAGTTGCAGATCCGGGCTATTCTCATCCTGTTCAGTAAATCCTTTTACATCGACTAATACAGCGCCGAGCAGATCATCTGTTCCACTGGCTCCCAGATTGATTCCGTAACGACTCACCGCCAGTGTGGAACTGTAAGAGCCAGTAAAGGCAGAGAGATGATCATGGTTCTTGCGATCGTAACTGTCTGATACGGTGCCGTAGAGATTACCGTATTGACCATCCCAGCGACCGTTAACTACGCTGTTTATGGTATCGGTATTCAGGCCGCCGACGGTTACGCCAAGTTCTTTATGGCTGAACGAATCATTATAAAAGGTATGCGATAACTGCCATGAAGTTTGGTCGCCATCCTGATCGCTATAGCGATAGTCAGTCGAAACATTGGTTGAGTGACTGTTATTATTGCTGTCCATCGTTGGTGTATCAGATAACGAAAACGATAAGTACAATCCGTTGTCGTCGTTATCTCCGCCGTTGTCGTTACGATGGAAAACCCCGACAGAAGTGCTCAAAATCCAGTCACGCATTACAAAAGCTCGAGACGCGCTAAGCTGTACGGTTTCAGAAATACTTTGCGCAGAAGTCTGGCGAAGATAGTTATTTTCAAAGCTCTGCTGTTTGTCCCAGCGTAAGCTGTCATCGGTGTTATTTTGTGTGCGGGTATAACCCAGCATCATGTTCCAGCCGATAAGATTCTGTGAAATCGTAGCGGAAATACTTTCATAACAGCTTAAGGCGTTGTAGCTTTCTCTGCTGTCGGTTGTACAAACATCACCGTCGGAGTTGGTGCGATAAAAGCCCAGCGTCGGCCATCCTGGATTGCTCCAGTTTGCCTGCTGCATATCACCTTTGCCGCCGTCATCATTACGGAACAGGCTGGTGCCGATAGCAAGATTACCCGCCCCGCCTAAACTCGACGTCCAGTTATTACCGAGTTCGAATGAATTCACATCATCGGCATTCGCCAGGCCTGCGTAGAGCTCATATTGCGGATGTAACGGCAGACGAAACCCCAGTTGATAAGCTGAACTTTCGTCATCAGCAGCCTGGGATGTGGTTTTACCGGCCTGTAAGAACCACTGTGCATTTCCGTCAGTCAGCCCCCCTGTTTTGGTAAAGGGGACGAGTTCAGTGCGGGTGAGTTGGTTATTCTCATAAACTTTTAACGCCACACTATAACTGCCTGACGGAAAGGTGCTGGTATCAATAAATTGCGAACCACTATTGAGATAGAACGATCCCAGAAGTTGTTCATTGCGATAAGCATCAACACGTGAATTACGCGAGAGCAGAATCATTACAGGCGTACCCTGCTGGCTTTGCGCCTGGTTTAAATAACTGAGTGTCGACCCGATACGCATTCCGTCTATTGCGCCGAGCGGCAGGAAGTTAAAGGTAAAGTTTCCGCCTTGCGCATTAAATAGTGTGCGGTTGTCCATACGACCCGCTTGCACATAATAACGACGTAAAAAATCATAACGATAGTAGAGATCGCTGACGTCGGCATTATTATCGCTGACATCTTCCGCCTCATAGCCATTGAAATTCCAGTGCCCGCCAATATAGCTATTCTCCGTGACACCCAGTGCACCATTGCCCTGAATGGAGAATGATTGGTAATCATCCTGCACCAGCACGTTAACATCCTGCTGATGAATAAATGCATTAACTGCGTTTCTGTCTGGATTTAAATATAGCGATTTTGAGTTTAACGAGGAACTCCATTGGGGATTCAGAAAGAGTGTGGCGGAACTCTCTTCATCGTTAAAAATAATATCGACAGAATCGGTATTGAGAAAGCCACATCCTGAATCGGTATGCGCAAAACCACAAGCCAGTTCACCATGACGCGCCAGTGGCTGCGCCAGTTTCGCTTTTACGGCTTGAGCAATTTTTTGGTCTTCCGTATCCAGCTCCAGCTTATTATATAAACTTGCTGAATCCAGAAATGTTACGGCATCAAGATTAACCATTGCATAATATTTACCGAGGCTTTTCCCGGCATAATAGACTTCAATATACTCCTGCTGTCCCTGTGCAATAACCTCAAATCCAGCGGGAATTTTAGTTAATGCTGCCTTTGCCGGGCTGAGACTCGCCAGGATCAAAAGAGCCAGTAATTTTTTATCCATGGCAACCCTGAAATCCATAACAACGACTAAAATAGTTAAAATAAGGGAGGACAAGCCCCCCTTTATTACGTATTAATTCTGTTATCCGGATTAGATATCCTGGGACAGATAAATGCTTACTACACCACGGTAAATACCAGTTTCCAGTACACCTTTGGTGGTCTGAGCAAACATCAGGTTTTTAGCCAAAGAACCGTTGGTTAAAGCATCGGAAGCAAAAATTTTGGTAGCTTCAAAAGTGGTAGCGGCATCAGACTTGATTTCAGTACCACCCCAGGTCACAGTCAGCGGAACAGTTTTGCTGCCGTCCAGGTTATGAACCAGTTGCGCAGGGGAAACCAACTGCATTTTAATGTCTTTAGTCACATCGTTAGACCAAATTTTGGTCATCAGTTGATAAGATTGCAGACCCTGCCCCGGCAGATATTGCATTTCTACTGCTTTCGGCAGTGCAGTGTTATCGGTCTGAGTCATGTCCAGAGCTGCGTCAACGTTAGCCGTAACAGTGATATCCTTTTGTACTGCTAATGCGGAGCCTGCAACGGAAAACAGTGCAGCGACCAGAAGAGATTTTGCAAATACCTTTTTCATTACTATTCCTTCGTTTATGACAATGATAATTAATGGATCGCCAGCTCAAACTCGCCATTATCCTTAGTGATCCAGTTATTATATTTGACTACGATTTTTTCGCCGCCAGATATGCTTTCAAGATTTATTTCCTGACCAGGGAAGATGTTTTTATTTACGGTCTGCATCTTACAATTATCTTTGCTATTATTTTTACAATAAGCGATCGTTAGAATTTTTAAGCGTTGATTTCCTGCATTAAATAATTTTTTGGCAGGATTTACTTCTAACTTAGCAATAGGTTGCTGAGGTGGAACACTAACAACAATCCCCCAAATCAAATTAACCGTTAACTGCATAGAGAGATCTTTTTTATCCGTGGCAACGTCATCAATACTGGGAACTGCTTCAAATTTAACGCGATAATTTTTCTCTTTTTGCTCAGGTTCCATTGCGACAAAGCGCACGGTTTTGCTACTACCGGCTGGTAAGGCGAATTTGGGTGGCATAACTACCAGATGATTTGCATCACCAGATTTAATCTCAACTTCATTTTCCTGAGGCGTCGATGGATTATCGATACGGAACACTGTCGCCTTGATATACTGAACTTCATTACTTTTAGATATTACGCGAACGTTGCCCTCACCCTGACTATTAATGGAAACAGCCATAGGATAAACAGTCATATTTGACTGTGCAAAAAAAGGAGCAAACACGAATAAAAGCGGCGTAAGCCGTGATAAGAGGTTAATTTTCGCCACCATATACATTTAATCTTAAAATATTGCTTCCAGAAAGTTATTTCATTAGAAATGTAGATTTATTGTAAGTCAATATAAAAAAGCATTTTTAGTTAAGATTAAATTTAAAAGCAAAAATTTAACTTACTGAAACATATTGTTTTTCACAATAGTGACACTTAATTTTAGGAATTTATAAATATTCATAATGTTAATTAAATACATTATTTCAATCACCATATTTATATATGAACAATGGCATACCCATAAATAAAGTGGTATGATAACTTTGTCCGCATTCCACTCCGGGAGACGCATATGGAAATCTCTGAACCACGCCGTTTGTACCAACAACTTGCTGCTGACCTGAAAGAGCGCATCGAGCAGGGCGTCTATCTGGTGGGAGATAAACTGCCCGCCGAACGTTTTATTGCCGATGAAAAAAACGTCAGCCGCACCGTGGTTCGTGAAGCCATCATCATGCTGGAGGTTGAAGGTTATGTCGAAGTGCGCAAAGGCTCCGGCATTCATGTGATTTCCAACCAGCCTCGCCATCAGCAAGCGGCTGACGATAATATGGAATTTGCCAATTACGGCCCATTTGAACTGCTGCAAGCTCGCCAGCTTATCGAAAGCAATATTGCCGAGTTTGCCGCAACCCAGGTGACCAAGCAGGACATCATGAAATTGATGGCCATCCAGGAGCAGGCTCGCGGCGAACAATGCTTCCGCGATTCCGAGTGGGATCTGCAGTTCCACATTCAGGTAGCATTAGCGACTCAAAACTCCGCGCTGGCGGCCATCGTTGAGAAAATGTGGACCCAGCGTAGCCATAACCCGTACTGGAAAAAGCTCCACGAACACATTGATTCCCGTACCGTCGATAACTGGTGTGATGACCACGATCAAATCCTTAAGGCGCTGATTCGCAAAGATCCTCATGCAGCCAAACTGGCAATGTGGCAGCATCTGGAAAACACCAAGATAATGTTATTTAACGAAACCAGCGACGATTTCGAGTTCAACGCCGACCGTTACCTGTTCGCAGAAAACCCGGTAGTGCATCTGGATACGGCCGCCAGCGGCAGCAAATAAAACTCCCATCCGACAGGCGCTGACACGCGCCTGTACGTTTTGTCAGTAAGCAAAAAGTATAAAGTGTCAGCCTGTGTAAATCCTCTCGCCACCCTCCCCTGCAATCAGCAAAATCAGACTCCACGGACATGTAATTTTGATAACGAACAACGTTGACCTTTGTTACAATTAGATTCAATTTGAATTTATGCTATTAAATGTTTTCTTATCTCACGTTTTAACAGGGAATAGTTCAGGCCGTGTTGGTGTCTCGACCCGCAATCCATACAAAAACAGCAATAATCTGGCGGGAGTACATCATTTAAAACCGGCGTGGCGTTAACCGATTCACCAGGAATAATGAATGGAACTTTTGACCCAATTACTGCAGGCCCTGTGGGCGCAGGATTTTGAAACGCTGGCCAATCCATCGATGATTGGCATGTTGTATTTTGTCTTGTTTGTAATTTTGTTCCTTGAAAACGGCTTGCTTCCGGCGGCCTTTTTACCGGGCGACAGCTTACTGGTGTTGGTCGGCGTATTGATTGCTAAAGGCGCGATGGGTTATCCACAAACGATTCTGTTACTGACCGTTGCCGCCAGCCTTGGCTGCTGGGTCAGTTACATACAGGGGCGATGGCTGGGCAATACCCGCACTGTGCAAAACTGGCTTTCCCATTTACCTGCGCACTATCACCAACGCGCGCACCATCTTTTTCACAAACACGGTTTATCGGCGCTATTAATTGGTCGCTTTATTGCATTTGTCAGAACACTGCTGCCGACCATTGCCGGGTTATCAGGGCTGAATAACGCACGCTTTCAGTTCTTCAACTGGATGAGCGGTCTGCTGTGGGTGTTGATCCTGACAACTCTGGGTTACATGCTCGGCAAAACGCCGGTATTTCTGAAGTACGAGGATCAGCTAATGTCATGCCTGATGCTGCTCCCGGTGGTACTGCTGGTATTTGGCCTGGCAGGTTCTCTGGTCGTGTTATGGAAAAAGAAATATGGAAATCGGGGGTAAGGGATGCAAATACCTCGCATGTCGCTTCGCCAGCTAGTCTGGTCCGGCGCTGCTTTATTGCTGGTCGGCACGCTGCTGCTGGCCTGGTCTGCGGTTCGTCAGCAAGATTCGACGCTGGCGATCCGTGCCGTTCATCAAGGCATGACGATGCCAGACGGTTTTTCCATCTGGCATCACCTTGACGCTCACGGCATTCCTTTCAAAAGCATTACCCCCAAGAACGACACTCTGTTAATTACGTTTGACTCCAGCGATCAGAGTGCCGCCGCAAAAGCAGTCCTCGACAGAACATTGCCCCATGGCTACATCATTGCGCAGCAGGACGATAACAGTCAGGCCATGCAGTGGCTGACCCGGCTGCGGGATAATTCTCATCGCTTCGGATAACTTCCTGTTATCCGAAACATATCACTCACTTTGGTGATTTCACCGTTACTGTCTATGATTAATGAGGCGGTGGTTAACACCACCGCTTCGTTGTCTGGACAATCGTTCCTTTGTAATAGGTTCGAGTCACAATGGAAGGTTCAAGAATGAAATACCGCATCGCTTTAGCTGTTTCTCTTTTTGCTCTTAGTGCCGGTAGTTATGCCACTACCCTGTGTCAGGAAAAGGAGCAAAATATCCTTAAGGAGATCAGCTATGCCGAAAAACACCAAAACCAGAATCGTATTGACGGTCTGAATAAAGCCCTGAGTGAAGTCCGGGCCAACTGTTCAGATAGTCAACTGCGCGCCGATCATCAGAAGAAAATCGCTAAGCAGAAAGATGAGGTGGCGGAACGCAAGCAAAATTTAGCCGAAGCGAAACAAAAAGGCGATGCGGATAAGATTGCCAAACGCGAACGGAAACTGGCAGAAGCGCAGGAAGAGCTGAAAAAGCTAGAAGCGCGCGACTACTAATTCACAATCGTCACTACTTACTCACCTGGAGAAAACTATGTCGAAAGAACACACTACGGAACATCTGCGTGCAGAGTTGAAATCCCTGTCTGATACGCTGGAAGAAGTACTAAGCGCCTCAGGAGATAAGTCGAAAGAAGAGTTGAGTAAGATTCGCAGTAAAGCGGAGCAGGCGCTAAAACAGAGCCGCTATCGCCTGGGTGAAACTGGCGAGGCAATTGCCAAACAGACTCGTGAAGCGGCGGCGCGTGCCGATGAGTACGTGCGTGAAAATCCGTGGACGGGTGTGGGCATTGGCGCTGCAATCGGTGTAGTGCTCGGCGTTCTGCTGTCGCGTCGTTAATTATGGCGGACACTCATCACGCGCAAGGGCCCGGTAAAAGCGTTCTGGGCATCGGGCAGCGAATTGTCACCATCATGGTCGAAATGGTGGAGACACGTCTGCGGCTGGCGGTGGTGGAGCTGGAAGAGGAAAAAGCCAATCTCTTTCAACTGTTACTGATGCTGGGCCTGACGATGCTTTTCGCTGCATTTGGTCTTATGAGCCTGATGGTGCTGATTATCTGGGCGGTTGATCCGCAATATCGCCTGAATGCGATGATTGCCACCACCGTAGTGTTGCTGCTACTGGCACTGATTGGCGGTATCTGGACGTTACGCAAGTCACGGAAATCGACACTGTTGCGTCATACGCGCCATGAACTGGCGAACGATCGGCAACTGCTCGAGGAGGAGTCCCGTGAGCGGTAAAGTCGAACGTGAACGCCGCAAGGCACAGCTACTTAGCCAGATCCAGCAACAACGGCTGGATCTTTCCGCCAGTCGTCGAGACTGGCTGGAAGCAACAGGCGCTTACGATCGTCGCTGGAATATACTGTTGAGTCTGCGCTCCTGGGCGCTGGTTGGCAGTAGCGTGATGGCTATCTGGACAATTCGCCATCCGAATATGCTGGTCCGCTGGGCCAGGCGCGGTTTTGGAGTATGGAGTGCCTGGCGTCTGGTTAAAACCACCCTCAAACAGCAACAGCTGCGCGGTTAACGCCTTTCTGGCCGGAGTCATTCCGGCCTTATCCCTCAAAATTTTTGAAAAAATTTGACAGTTTTCCTTGCTAACAATCACCATTCACTACGTTTATGCTTCTCTCCATCGACAGCAACGACGCTAATACCGCGTCAATGCACAAAAAAACAATCAGCAGCCTGAGCGGCGCAGTGGAGAGTAAGATGAAAAAATTAGAAGATGTTAGTGTACTGGTAGCGCGTATTTTAATGCCGATTCTGTTTATTACGGCCGGTTGGGGAAAGATTACTGGCTACGCTGGTACGCAACAATACATGGAAGCGATGGGTGTCCCGGGCTTTATGCTGCCGTTGGTGATTTTGCTTGAATTTGGCGGTGGTCTGGCAATTCTGTTTGGTTTCCTGACTCGCACCACGGCGCTGTTTACCGCTGGCTTTACACTGCTGACTGCATTTTTATTTCACAGCAATTTTGCAGAAGGCATGAACTCGCTGATGTTTATGAAAAACCTGACCATTTCTGGCGGATTCCTGCTGCTGGCGATTACGGGTCCGGGCGCATTCAGCATCGACCGCCTGCTGAATAAAAAGTGGTAAGCACACGCTATACTTAACGATAAAAAAACGAGGAGAAACACTCCTCGTTTTTGCTATTGGAGGAGAGAAAAATGGGTCAACTGATTGACGGCGTCTGGCATGACACCTGGTACGACACCAAATCCACCGGCGGTAAATTTCAACGTTCAGCTTCCGCATTTCGTAACTGGCTCACCGCTGACGGCGCACCAGGACCAACCGGCAAAGGTGGTTTTGCCGCAGAAAAAGACCGTTATCATCTCTATGTTTCACTCGCCTGCCCGTGGGCACACCGCACGCTAATCATGCGTAAACTCAAAGGTCTGGAACCGTTTATCTCCGTTTCCGTGGTGAATCCGCTGATGCTGGAAAATGGCTGGACCTTCGATGACAGTTTCCCGGGTGCCACCGGCGATACGCTCTATCAACATGAGTTTCTGTATCAGCTTTATCTCCACGCCGATCCACACTATAGCGGACGTGTCACTGTTCCCGTGCTGTGGGACAAAAAGAACCACACCATTGTCAGCAACGAATCGGCGGAAATCATCCGCATGTTCAATACCGCGTTTGATGCACTGGGCGCGAAAGCGGGAGATTATTATCCTCCAGCCCTGCAAACGAAAATTGACGAACTTAACGGATGGATTTACGACACCGTCAACAATGGCGTGTATAAAGCCGGTTTTGCTACCAGCCAGGAAGCCTACGACGAGGCGGTGGTGAAAGTGTTTGAATCGCTGGCGCGACTGGAGCAGATCTTAGGTCAGCATCGCTATCTGACCGGTAACCAGTTAACCGAAGCCGATATTCGCCTGTGGACCACGCTGGTGCGTTTTGATCCGGTGTATGTCACCCACTTCAAATGTGATAAGCACCGTATCAGCGATTACCTGAACCTGTACGGCTTCCTGCGCGATATCTACCAGATGCCGGGGATTGCCGAAACTGTCAATTTCGATCACATCCGTAATCACTACTTCCGCAGCCATAAGACCATCAACCCTACGGGGATTATTTCGATTGGTCCGTGGCAGGATCTCGATGAACCACACGGTCGGGACGTTCGCTTCGGTTAGACAAAGGCACCCTTCGTGGTGCCTCTGATTGTTGGCTAAGTGCGTGTTGTTCATGTCGGATGCGGCGTGAAAGCCTTATCCGACCTAAAAACATGGTGCATTCAATATATTGCAGATACCTCTCAGGCCAGATAAGCCTAGCGCATCTGGCGATTTTGCGCTTGCCATCAGTCTGAAGTTCCATTCATTGCGCCTTATTAATTCACCATAGTGATATTTACTGCTATTTCATTCATGTCTATTCTTAATTTGCTGCTTTAAAAACAAGTGATTGAGCAAAATTGAGGCAAAAATGGACTGGTATCTGAAAGTACTAAAAAATTATGTCGGATTCCGGGGTCGTGCGCGGCGCAAAGAGTACTGGATGTTTATTCTGGTCAACATCATCTTTACGTTCGTGCTGGGACTACTGGATAAAATGTTAGGCTGGCAACGCGCCGGTGGCGAAGGCATCCTGACGACAATCTATGGCATTCTGGTGTTTTTACCGTGGTGGGCGGTTCAGTTCCGTCGCCTGCATGACACCGACCGTTCGGCGTGGTGGGTACTGCTGTTCTTGATCCCGTTTATCGGCTGGCTGATTATCATCGTCTTTAACTGCCAGGCGGGTACACCGGGTGAAAACCGCTTTGGACCAGACCCGAAACTGGAACAGGAATAATAATTAAGCACCTTGTGAAAGGTGCTTAATCGTTTATTTTCCGGCGAACAACTTTGGAATTTCCCGCAAACACCAGGATTTTGCTTCTCCCATACTGTCGCGACGCCAGGCCATAATAATATCGATCTCGCTGGTCGATTCCGGGCTGACGACACGCAGCCGGCCTTCAGCAATGTCTTTTTCCACCATCGGATACGGCATAGTTGCCACGCCAAGTCCAGCCAGTAACGCCTGGCGTTTATCTTCAATGGTACTGACCGTTAGACGCGGCTGTTTGTCCAGCAACTGCACCGTCAATACCGGGCGCTCACGAGCGGTATCCGCTACCGCAATTCCGCGATATTTCACGCGCGTCACTTCAGAAAGCGGTTCCGGCTCCTGATGAATCGGGTGATCAGGCGCGGCAACGTAGACGTTCATTAAGGTATAGAGCTTACGCGAGTTGATCTCCGACGAGGAACGAAAATGCATATCCGGCGCGATTACGATATCCGCTCGCCCCTGCTCCAGCCGCTCCCACGCGCCCGCCAGCACTTCTGTGATAATTGCCAGTTGGGTATTGGCCTTCACCGCCAGTTTGTCGATCAACGGGAAAAAAGCAGCCGTCGGCACCAGCGCCTCGGTCACAATGGTGAGATGCGTCTCCCAGCCGCGCGCGAGGGCTTCGGCATCGGTAGTCAGTTTATCTGCCGCTTCCAGCAGAACGCGTCCTCGCTCCAGCAACATACGCCCGACATTGGTGAATTTTGTACGATGACCCGAACGGTCAAACAGTACCACATCCAGCTCTTCTTCCAGTTTTTGCATGGTGTAGCTAAGCGCAGAAGGCACGCGTCCCAGCTCATCTGCTGCCGCCGCAAAACTGCCACGGCGATCGATCGCGTCCATAACACGCAGTGCTTCCAGCGTTAATGCCCTTTCTTTGGCCATGTCGTTCTCATTCAGGAAATTTGAACATACCGGGCAGAATATCTGGCTAACAATGTAGCGTCCAGCCCCTTACCATAAAAGGAAGTAAAGAGAGGTCAATAATTATGATTACTACCCGAACTGCCAGGCAGTGTGGACAAGCAGACTACGGATGGTTACAGGCCCGGTATACTTTTTCCTTTGGACACTACTTCGACCCGAAATTGTTAGGCTACGCCTCCCTGCGCGTGCTCAACCAGGAAGTGCTGGCTCCAGGTGCCGCCTTTCAGCCGCGAACCTACCCAAAAGTCGATATTTTGAATGTGATTCTGGATGGAGAAGCGGAATACCGCGACAGTGAAGGCAATCATGTTCAGGCCAGCGCCGGTGAAGCCTTATTGCTTTCTACTCAGCCGGGCGTGAGTTATAGCGAACATAACATCAGCAAAGACAAACCGTTAACGCGGATGCAGCTTTGGCTGGATGCCTGCCCGCAGCGAGAGAATCCGCTGATTCAAAAACTGGCGCTTAATATGGGCAAGCAGCAATTAATCGCCTCGCCCGATGGCACAGAGGGTAGTCTGCAACTGCGCCAGCAAGTGTGGCTGCATCATATTGTGCTCGCTAAGGGCGAAAGTGCGAACTTTCAACTGCACGGCCCGCGCGCCTATTTACAATCGATTCACGGCCAATTTCATGCGATTACGCATCATGAAGAGAAAGCGGCACTGACCTGCGGTGATGGTGCATTTATTCGTGACGAGGCTAACATTACGCTGGTTGCTGATTCCCCGCTGCGCGCTTTACTGATAGATTTACCTGTCTAGTTGTTTTTACAGGGAGAAGATGATGAGTAAAAAATCGGCGAAGAAACGCCAGTCAGTGAAGCCCGTTGTGGCGAAAGAAACTACTCGCGCAACTAAAAACTTTGGCTATGAAGAGATGTTGAGCGAGCTGGAAGCGATAGTCGCCGACGCCGAAACGCGGTTAGCCGAGGATGAAGCCGCCGCATAAAGACAGGTTGCCGGATGCGGCGTAAACGCCTTATCCGGCCTACAAAACCCAATAACATCAATAAATTGCGCACCCCGTAGGCCGGATAAAATGCGCCAGCATCGCATCCGGCTTCAGGCACGATACCCAAGACCCGCCGCTTACCTGGCCTTGCTCGCCATAATCTCGATAATCTGCCGATCCGTTTGCTGCATCGAATGGCTTGCCAGCGCACACAGGTTGGCAATCGACTGCTCAACATCATGCGCCACAATGCCTTCATTGCCGGTCACAGCGGTATCATCCAGCGCCATTAACACAGCTTTCCACGCAGCCGAAGCACTGGTCGAAACCTTCATCGCGCAACTGTTCGACGCGCCATCGCAAATCATGCCGCTGACATCGCCGATCATACTGCTGATAGCCATAGAGATCGTTTCATAACGCCCATCCACCAGCCACGCCATCCCGGCGGCAGCCCCCATTGCTGCCGTCGTTGCAGCACACAGCGCGGACAAACGCGGCAACTGATTATGGATGTAAATCGCGCTCAAATGCGAAAGCATCAGCGCGCGCGCCAGCCGTTCATCATCCGCCCCGAAGTGTTCCGCGACCACCACCACGGGCATTGTCGCGGTGATCCCCTGGTTGCCAGAACCGGAGTTACTCATCGCAGGAAGCGTTGCGCCGCCCATACGCGCATCGGATGCCGCGCTGGTACGAATCACAATCGACGAGGAGAGATCTTTCGCCAACAAACCGCGTGCACACTGTTTTTCCAGCGTTGCGCCAATATGCAGTCCCCAGTTGCCACTCAAGCCTTCCTGCGATAATGCGCAGTTTAGCTTCGCAGAATCGAGAATAAAGCGGATCGCCTCAAACGGGACTTCATTGACGAACTTCAGGATCTCGGCGAGCGTCGTTCTGGAGAGCACCGCCAGCGGCGACTCTTGCTCGCCCTCTGTCACACATGCCTGCTGGGTAAACACCACGCCATTGTGCGTCTCAATATGCACAATGTTGGTATGTCCACCGACAATAGTGACACACGCCCACTTCTCGCCGTTCCAGACTTTGGCGCGTGAGAAGAGGATCTCGTCGCAAGGTTCCTGGATCTTAACCGAGACTTTACCCGCCGCCAGCAATGCTTTGGCATCGGCAATCGCCTGCGCAGTTGCGTCTTTCAGCACTTCCAGCCCGGCTTTGGCATTTCCACCCAGTGCACCCAGCGCCGCCGCAATCGGCAGCCCCACCATTCCCGTGCCGGGAACGGTGACGCCCAGACCGTTCTTCATCAGATTTGGCGAAACCCAGGCTTCTACACGTTCAACCGGACCTTCCAGTTCTGCCGCAGCAACCGCCGCTGCCAGCGCCAGTGAAATAGGTTCAGTACATCCCAGCGCCGGTTTTACTTCCTCCTGAACGGCGAGGATGTAACGCTGCCATAACGGATTTAAAGTCGAATCAAACATAATAAAAACCTTAAAATTTCAGGTAAATCAAGAAAATGCCAGGAACGGAGAAACGCAAAGCAACAAACCGGTGACGATAATCAGGTACAGAGACATCCCTTTGTATTTGTGCAATGCCGGTACTTTGTAAACCAGCCACGCCGGGATCAGGCACCCTACCATGCCGAAAATCGGGCTACAGATAGAGGTGAAGCTCAACACCGGCGCGTTCAGTACGATGGCGCTCCAGGCCAGTAAAATGGCGAAAATCATGATGCCGCGCTGGACGAGATTTTCGTTAATCTTCTCGGCCGGTATCTTGCGGCGCAGGATGTTCATTACGATCCCTTGCGTTGCTTCACGGAAGCCTAAATAGACGCCAAAAAACGCGGTCATTACGGCAAAGATATTGAGAATGACACTAACCACTTTTACCCACGCAGCACCGTCACCGCTAATAAACTGTGCGGCAATCGCCAGCGCGGAAATATTCTGCTCGTAGGCTTTTACCGCTTCGTCATGTCCCATCGCCAGCGTGAACGACACGGCGTAGAAAAAGACAGTGACAAACAGAATGCCGAACGCGATGTTCATTGCCCGCAACGCTTTATGCCGCGCTACTTCAATCGATTTTTCCCGCGAGCGATAGGAAATCACCATCGGGCTTAATGTCTGGATAAACAGAATCGACGTCAGGGTAAACGGCAGCGTAATAATGGCGTTTTTCACCAGCAGCCCCAGCGGCGGCAGCGAACCCACGTTATACAGATGCCACATTCCCACCATCGACACGCCCAGCGCCGCGACCACCAGCAGTTTGGTCAGCACCATGCCAGTCGAAATCTTGAATAACAGTTTCTCGCCGCGTGAGGAGATGGCGACCAGAATGCAAATCAGTACCAGTCCATAAAACGGATTGTCTGATAGCACGCTTTCCGTCACGCCAAAAGTATGTAAATAGGAGGCACTATCGTTGGTGATGGCGGTGGAATACACGAACATCCAGATCACCAACATCACGAAATAGAGCGCCCCCAACAGGATGCCCCAGTTTTTGCCTAAATAACCGCTGATGACGCTCGGGTAATCTTTACACTCCGGTGATTCTGCCAGCGTATTAATAAACAACCGCTGAAACAGATACATTGCCGGGTAACCAATCACTGATGAGAGCAAAAATACCCACAATCCCATCAAACCGACCTGCACCGGGAGAAAAACAATCCCCGCGCCAATCGCCATCCCGATACTCATAATTACCCAGCCGGTGTCGGTACTGTCGAATTTGATTGCTTCACGCCATTCACTTTCACTCATTCCAGCACGACCCGCCGGGGTCGAAGCGTCTGCAATGACGCCTTTATTCGTTGCAATTTCCATAATTTCTCGCTCAATATTTTGTAGGGCTTTTTATTTTTTTCGAGCCGCATCAAGGCGATACGCGGTCTACGTTTTTTTGCAGGCGAGTTATTAGAATGAAGAAATGATACGCGTGAGGTTAGAGAAAATCTTCACAATCAAGACTTTGAAATAGCAGTTATGGATAATAATTTTCTATCAAATCAACCAGAGAGAAACAGTTATTCTCTATTTGCGGCAGATCACAATAAAAAAGGGTGCACATTTTGTGCACCCAAAGATAAATGCGGATGAAATATCAGCCGCAGACTACTTTTATGGCCAGTCCTCCGCGTGAAGTTTCGCGGTATTTATCGTTCATATCTTTGCCGGTTTCATACATCGTCTCGATCACTTTATCGAGTGAAACACGCGGTGCAGAAGTGCGCCGCATCGCCATTCGCGCGGCGTTTACCGCTTTCACAGCGTTGATAGCGTTACGTTCAATACACGGAATTTGCACTTGTCCGGCAACCGGATCGCAGGTCAGCCCAAGGTTATGTTCCATAGCGATTTCCGCCGCATTACATACCTGCGCCGGGCTGCCGCCCAGCAGTTCGGTTAACCCTGCCGCAGCCATCGAACAGGCCACGCCAATTTCGCCCTGACACCCCACTTCCGCACCAGAGATGGAGGCATTCATTTTATACAGCGCGCCGATAGCGCCAGCCGCCAGCAGAAAACGGGCGATGGATCGCTCATTGAGCGGACGGCGGAATTTATCGTAATAGGCCAGCACAGCCGGAATAATACCGCAAGCGCCATTAGTTGGTGCTGTCACTACACGTCCGCCAGCGGCGTTTTCTTCGCTGACCGCCAGAGCAAACATATTGATCCAGTCGATGACGTTCATTGGATCGTTAGAGATATTGTCACTAGAGACCAGCAAACGGCGCAACGCCACCGCCCGTCGTGGGACATTGAGTGGGCCAGGCAATACGCCTTCGGTATTCATGCCGCGTTCAATACCGTCGTGCATCACCTGCCAGATACGAGCAAACCCTGCATCAATTTCCGCTTTGCTGCGCAGCGCCAGCTCGTTATGCATCATCAGGCCAGAAATAGACAGGCCGTTGTAATCACACATTTTCAGCAGTTCGCCTGCCGAGTGGAAGTCATAAGGTACGGGGGTTTCGACATCGTGCGACAGGCCGAAGTGTTCTTCTTCAACGATAAACCCGCCGCCGACAGAGTAATAGGTTTTGCTTAATAGCTCTTCCTGCCCGTTCCAGGCAGTAATCCGCATCCCGTTCTCATGACGAGGCAACATTTCTGGATGGAAGATAATGTTCTTTGCTACAGGAAAATCAACAATATGCGCACCACAAGCCACCGGCAGTCGCCCACTGCGCGTCACAAGTTCAATAAATGCAGGGATCTCATCAATAACAACATCCTGCGGGCTGTTTCCTGCCAGTCCCATAATGATGGCGATATCCGTGGCATGGCCTTTGCCCGTCAGTGACAACGACCCGTAAAGATCGACCACAATATGACTTGTTGCAGTTAATAAGCCACTACTCACCAGTCGGTCGATAAAACTTTTTCCAGCATTCATTGGCCCCACGGTATGCGAACTGGAGGGACCAATACCAATTTTGAAAATATCGAATGCACTAATCATAACCACACTCTCGGATTGCCGTTCTGTGAAGAGGAGCGGGACGACTCTACGGTCGCCCCGCTCCGGGCTTTACACGCTACGTACTGCGATAGCTTCAATTTCCAGCTTCACATCTTTCGGCAAACGCGCGACCTGCACGCAGCTACGGGTCGGGTAGGTCGCCTGATGCTCATCGAAGAACTGCTTATAGACTTCATTGATGGTGGCAAAGTCATTCAGATCGGTGATGAATACCGTCATCTTGATGATATCGCCCACGGTGAGGCCAGCAGCAACCACGATCGCTTTGACGTTTTCAAGGCTTAAACGCGCCTGATCTTTCACATCAGCCGGGATCTCGCCGGTCTGCGGGCAAACCGGAATTTGCCCGGAGGTGAAGACCATGCTGCCTAAATCAACACCCTGAACATAAGGGCCGATTGCGCCTGGGGCACGTTGCGTTTCGATAATCTTTTTCATACATCCTCCGGCGTCAGAGCGCCTGGGTAAAGGTACGTGAAATCACATCCTGTTGCTGTTCGCGAGTCAGCGCGTTAAAGCGCACAGCGTAGCCAGAGACACGGATTGTCAGGTTCGGGTATTTTTCCGGGTGCTCAATGGCATCCAACAACATTTCCCGATTCATAACGTTAACGTTGAGATGTTGACCGCCTTCGATGTCCGCTTCGTGATGGAAATATCCATCCAGCAGACCAACAAGGTTGGTTTTGCGTACCGGATCTTCTTTACCCAGCGCCGCCGGGACGATCGAGAAGGTGTACGAAATACCATCTTTGGCGTAAGTGAACGGCAGTTTCGCCACGGAAGTCAGCGAGGCTACCGCGCCTTTGCGGTCACGACCGTGCATCGGGTTAGCGCCCGGCGCAAACGGCGTACCCGCGCGGCGACCGTCCGGTGTGTTACCGGTTTTCTGTCCGTACACCACGTTAGAAGTGATAGTCAGAATCGACTGCGTCGGCACGGCGTTACGATAGGTTGGCAGGGCTTTAATTTTCTTCATAAAGCGTTCAACCAGGTCACAAGCGATGCTGTCTACGCGCTCGTCGTTGTTGCCGTACTGTGGATATTCGCCATCGATTTCAAAGTCCACCGCCAGACCGTTTTCGTCACGGATGGGTTTCACACGGGCATATTTAATGGCGGAAAGTGAATCCGTCGCCACCGACAGACCCGCGATGCCGCAAGCCATGGTGCGATAGACATCACGATCGTGCAGCGCCATCAGCGAGGCTTCGTAGCTGTACTTGTCGTGCATGTAGTGGATGATGTTCAGCGCGCTGATGTACTGCACCGCCAGCCAGTCCATGAAATGGTCGAGGCTGTCCATTACTTTGTTGTAATCCAGCACGTCGTCCATCAATGGTGCCGTTTTCGGGCCGACCTGAATCTTCAGCTTCTCGTCCACCCCGCCGTTGATTGCGTACAGCAGCGTTTTGGCGAGGTTAGCGCGTGCGCCGAAGAACTGCATCTGCTTACCAATCACCATTGGGCTGACACAGCAGGCAATTGCGTAATCGTCGCTGTTGAAGTCAGTGCGCATCAGATCGTCGTTTTCATACTGCAAAGAAGAGGTGACGATAGACACTTGTGCCGCATATTTTTTGAAGGCAATCGGCAATGCTTCCGACCACAGAATGGTCAGGTTCGGTTCCGGCGCTGGCCCCATGGTGTGCAGGGTGTGCAGATAACGGAAGGAGTTTTTAGTCACCAGAGTGCGACCATCCAGCCCCATCCCGCCGATCACTTCCGTCGCCCAGATAGGGTCGCCGGAGAACAGCGAATCAAATTCCGGTGTACGCAGGAAGCGCACCATGCGGATCTTCATGATGAAGTGGTCGATCAGTTCCTGCGCCTGCTGCTCATTAAGCACGCCGGCTTTAAAGTCGCGCTCAATGTAGATATCGAGGAACGATGCGGTACGACCAAGAGACATTGCGCCGCCGTTCTGCGATTTCACCGCCGCCAGGTAAGCGAAGTAGAGCCACTGCACCGCTTCCTGCGCATTCTGTGCCGGACGGGAGATATCGAAGCCGTATTTAGCCGCCATTTCCTGAATCTGCAACAGCGCATGACGATGTTCTGCCAGCTCTTCACGCAGACGGATGGTGGCTTCCAGATCTTCACCTTTTTCCAGACGAGACTGGAGATCGGCAAATTGCAGTTCGCGTTCACGTACCAGATAACTGATGCCGTACAGCGCCACGCGGCGATAGTCACCGATGATACGCCCACGACCATAACCGTCTGGTAAACCGGTCAGGACACCAGATTTACGGCAGCGCAGCATATCCGGTGAGTAAACATCAAATACGCCCTGATTATGGGTTTTACGCAGATCGGTAAAGATGTACTCAAATTCGCTGTCCATTTCACGGCCATAGGCGTGGAATGAACTTTTAATCATATTAATGCCACCGAACGGATGCAGCGCGCGCTTTAAGGGCGCATCGGTTTGCAGACCAACAATTTTTTCCAGCGGCTGATTAATATAACCAGCATCATGGGCGGTAATGGTAGTGGCAATATTAGTATCGAAATCAACCGGCGCGTGGGTCGCATTTTCGATACGAATGCCTTCCATTACTTTTTCCCACAATGCCGTGGTCGCCGGCGTTGCTTCAGCAAGGAAAGATTCATCACCTTCATACGGTGTATAGTTTTGTTGAATAAAATCGCGGACATTAATTTCGTTTTTCCAGTCCGTACCTTTAAAGCCAAGCCATGCGTCGGCGTACAGCTTATCGCCGGTATCAATATCTACCTTCATGAAAAATAATCTCTCTACAATACTTCAACTAAATTATGCAAACTCTGCGGGGGCGTTAACTTTGCCTAAATGAATTGCATCTAAGGCAATCATTTTTTCTTCATTAGTCGGAATAACGGCGCAAATTACGCGCGCATTTTCACTGGAAATAATTCGTTCACCGTAGGAATTAGATTGATTATTCATTTCCACATCAATCTCAACGCCTAATACGGCTAAATGTTCCATGACCAGACGACGAATTAAACTTGAGTTCTCTCCTATTCCACCGGTAAATATAATGCCATCCAGACGATGTAATGAGGCGGCATGTCCGGCAATATGACGGGCAATTCGATGAACAAAAGTTTTAATTGCCAGTTGTGCGCGTTCGTGACCTTCATGCCAGGCTTTTTCCAGAACGCGTAAATCTGAAGACAGACCGGAAATACCTAATAATCCCGACTCTTTATTCACTACGCGTTCCAGATCGCCCAGGCTCTGATTGGTTTGACTGGCAATCCAGGACATCGCGCCGAAGTCGACATCACCACTGCGCGTCCCCATCATCAAGCCTTCCAGCGGCGTCATTCCCATTGAAGTATCTACGCTCTGACCGTTACGAACCGCGCAGATTGACGCGCCATTGCCAAGATGTGCTACCACCAGGCCGGAGTTATCCTCTGCAAGATTCAGCAGAGAATGCGCTCGCTGGGAAACATAGCGATGTGACGTGCCGTGGAAACCATAACGGCGCACACCTAACTCTTCATAATATTTCCACGGCAGGCCGTATAAATAAGCCTCTGGTGCCATCGTCTGGTGGAAACTGGTATCAAATACCGCCACCTGAGTTACGCCAGGAAATAATTGCTGCGCCGATTCAATGCCACTTAAATTGGCGTAATTATGCAGCGGAGCCAGTGGAGAAACGCGACGGATATTATCAATGACTTCATCGGTAATAATGGCGGACTCGGTAAAAATACTCCCGCCGTGGGCGATGCGGTGGCCAATTAAAGCCACACTGCCATTTAAATTCCGTTTTTCCAGTTCAAATGCGATTGCCTTCAATGCACCTTCGTAGCTGTGGTGAGCCAGCGGAGCTGGCTCTCCCCCATTTACGGATAAGAATGCATTTTCCGAGTTAATACCGTCGGCAATACCTGACATTAATACTTCACAGTCGCTGGCATCAAGCACGGAAAACTTAATCGAAGACGAACCACAGTTAATAACCAAAACAACCGGAAATTCATTCATCTCTTTTCTCATCCTGAGTTATGGATTAAAACAGTTTGTATACGATGTTCAGGATGGTCAGCAGACCAATCACGGTAACAAACACGTTATCCAGACGACCACGGTATTTCGCCAGAGACGGCGCTTTACGGATGGCGTACATCGGCAACAGGCACAGCAAGGATGCGATAATCGGCGCGCCCATGGCTTCAATCAGATCCAGGATGTTCGGGTTGGCGTAGGCAACAACCCAGGTAGATCCCATGATGAAGATCATGCTGATAGTGTTCAGTTTGCCCGCAGAAACTTTCGTTTTGTCGCCTTTATAACCAAACTTCAGAACCAGGCCATTCAGACCTTCCAGCGTCCCCAGATAGTGACCGAAGAAAGATTTGAAGATAGCAACCAGCGCAATGATGGACGCCGCATATTCCAGAATAATAGCGAACGTCGTTTTGGTGCCGGTCATGGATGCAAAGTGGTTAGCCAGGTAAGAAAGCACCGGAATGTTCTGCGCTTTTGCTTCCGCCATGTTCGCCGGAGACAGCGTAAACAGGCAGCTAAAGGCAAAGAACATCACCACCGCAACCATCAGCATGCTGGCGCGAGAGATGATTTGGGAACATTTCTGCTCAGTGAAGTCGCGACCGAAGTCTTTCTCATACTCTTCACGCTTAGAAACGACGAAGGAAGAGACGATTGGCGAGAAGTTAAAGGAGAAGACCATGATGGAAATCCCCAGCCAGACGGTGATCAGGATCCCGTCATGACCAGTTAACGACAGCGCGCCAAGGTCAACTTGATCGATAACCGCAGAGTTCCAGTAAGGGATCAGCGACAGAGAAATCAGCACCAGGCTGGCGATAAAAGGCCATACCAGGTAGCTCATCACTTTAACCATCAGATCCTTACCAAACCAGATGACGAACGCCATCAGCAGCAGCAGGAACAGCGCCACGAAGCCACGGTTCAGCGGCGCAAAGCCGAGCTGGTTTTCCCAGAATGTCATAAAGGTGTTGGTGATGGTAACGCCATAAATCCACAACAGTGGGCAAATCGCGAAGAAATACAGGAACGTGATGACCACACCGCCGGTTTTACCAAAGTGCTCTTCTACCGTTTCCGTAATGTTGCCGGAAGGGTTAGAGCCAGAAAGACACAGACGCGCCAGCGCCCGGTGGCAATAAAACGCGATGGGGTATGCCAATACCAACATCAGAAGAATCGGGATCAGTCCGCCAAAACCTGCGCGGATAGGGAAGAACAGCACCCCGGCGCCGATTGCCGTACCAAACAAGCCTAACGTCCATGTGGTATCTGATTTACGCCAGGACGATTGTTTTGTCTGGCTGGATACAATGCTATCTGAAGTACTCATATCCTATCCTCAACGAATTAATTAAGCGTCAACGAAACCGGTGATTTGAGAGACGCGAGAAAGATCGATATTGCCGCCGGAAATAATACTGACGGTTTTTCTGTTTTGAATATATTGGTCTAATTTACCGCTTAATAATGCAGCACATGCCAGAGCGCCTGCGCCTTCGGTGACGACTTTATTGCGCTGAATTAAGGCAATCATACTGTTTCTGATTTCGTCTTCGCTGACCAGCACGATGTCATCGACTAATTCACGAACGATTTCGTAAGTTAAATTACCCGGGCGGGCGACATCACAACCATCCGCCAGGGTGCCGGTAGTTCGGTGCGTGGTTATTTCTCCGGAGTGGAAAGAAGCCGCCATGCCGTGAACGTTTTCTGACTGCACACCAATAACACGAATGGTCGGGTTAATAGATTTAATTGCCACCGCAATACCGGCAATTAAACCGCCACCGCCAATTGGCACAATGACGTTATCGACATCATAAAGATCTTCCATAATTTCCAGCCCAATGGTTCCCTGACCGGCAATCACTTTCGGATCATCATAAGGTGGAATAAAGATGCGTCCTTCCGTTTCGACAATTTCGCTCACTTTGGCGATGGTGTCGTTGAAGTTGTCGCCGTGCAGTACCACTTCAGCAGAGTAGTCACACGTTGCTGCAACTTTGGATTTTGGCGCGCCTTTCGGCATTACAACTTTACCATCAATCCCCAACATCGCACAGGAAAGCGAAACCCCTTGCGCGTGGTTCCCCGCTGAACAGGCCACTACACCTTTACGTTTCTCAGCATCAGTTAAGGAGCTTAATTTATTAAATGCGCCACGAATTTTAAATGAACCGGTACGCTGCATGTTTTCAAACTTAAGGAATATTTCACCTTTGCAACGTTCACTAAAATAGTTAGATCGAGGCATTCCTGTTTTATAAATTCGCCCAGCCAGACGTTGTTTTGCTTCAATAATGTCATCAATAGCAACCGGCAGATCGTATGTAATATGCATTATAAAACCTCTTAGCCTGAATTAAATATGTAGGTAACCGTAACCAGCACCTGCAAAAAGGCAGGTGGATTATTTATGTTTAAATAAAAAATAAATAACTAACAAGCTTCTATTAATTGCTTTCGTCTACACCCATTATAAGATGAATATTCTTTGGCTAATTCCACCAAAACCGATGCTGCTTTTTTAATACGATAATTTTTCGACCATACTGCGGCATATTGCGCTACCGGTAATGTTTCCTCAACCGGAATGGTAATAAATTGATTAGAACCAAAAGGTGAAGTCATATCGCAGGGAATCACGGTTAAGAAATCAGCATTGAGAACAAGATTATAAATTGTCACGACTGAGTCGGTTTTAACGATGTTTTCAATACTGATGCCATTTCTTTGTAACGTGGTGAGTAGTTCGCTGTAGTATCCCATATTCGTTTGCGGCAACACCCACTGTTCGTTCTTCAAAGACTCCAGCGTGGTGGTGCCGGTGGATGTTCGGGACTTACTGGCAACCAGTACGAACTCTGACTCGAACAGCGGCTCGACATGCAAATCCTGAAGCTTCATTTCTGCACTTAACGTACCTATCGCAAAATCCAGACGCCCGTCGCGGATAGCCGGTAAGAATGAGGACAATTGCGCTTCATACATTGAGACCTGCGCTTTCGGGAACACCTCTTTGAATTTGTTGATCATCCCGGACATAAAGGTAAAGCCAATCAGCGATGGAAAACCAAATGAGACCTCCACGACTGCATCAGAGGACATACCGCTAATCTCATTAACCATATTTTTCATTTCGCGGGTAATGGATTCGGAGCGTGAGAGCAACAATTGACCAGCTGGCGTCAGCGTTACACCGGTATTTTTCCGCACCACTAATTCCACGCCAAAATAATCTTCGATATCGTTAATGATTTTACTTACCGCTGGTTGAGTTAACCCTAATTCTTTTGCAGCCGAGCCAATAGAGCCACTTCTGATGACTTCCTGAAAGACTACCAGGTGTTGCGTTTTAGGAAGAAGAATAGTGCTCATAACAACCCGCGTTAATTACCTCATTGACGGTATGAAGTGTATCAAAATGCAATGAATAGGATATGTGCGACCACTCACAAATTAACTTTCAATAGTTTTCCAGGCATATCCTCAAAGGCATATAATCATTTAATATCAATGAGTTAAATAAATAAAATCAACACAAAGGCTGACTTTTATCAAAAAAACAAGGGGGGATAACCATATTTTATGGCGATAACGGTGCACTTAATTTTTGTTATTAAAAAATGCTCTTAGACGATATTTCAAGCAATTATCGTGTATTTCGCAGACGAATTTTAAGTTAAATTTAATGAGCAAGTTATCAAATTTTATTATAAATAAATCATTTCCACAGATAAATAATGCGGTACGTCACATTTTTTTTCGCCATTTGTTGGAGATAGAAC
>NZ_JABWNC020000025.1:0-57551 GCF_013368855.2 Escherichia sp. 93.0816
ATGAAAAGGAATTTATTATCTTCAGCTATTATTATCGCTATAATGGCCCTCGGTATCACTGGATGTGATGATAAAAAAGCCGAAACAGAAACTCCCCCGCCCGCCAATAGTCAACCTGCCGCACCAGCTCCTGAAGCCCCCGTTGCAAAAGCAGAAGCTAAGCCTGAAACGCCTGCGCAACCGGTGGTCGATGAACAAGCGGTTTTCGACGAAAAAATGGATGTCTATATCAAGTGCTACAACAAGTTACAGATCCCTGTACAGCGTAGTCTGGCGCGTTATGCTGACTGGCTGGAAGATTTTAAACAGGGGCCTACCGGTAAAGAGAGGACTGTCTATGGCATCTACAGTATTAGTGAATCCAATCTCTCAGAGTGTGAGAAAGGCGTGAAAAGTGCTGTGGCGTTAACGCCTGCACTGCAACCTATTGACGGCGTGGCGGTGAGTTATATCGATGCTGCCGTGGCGTTGGGTAATACCATTAACGAAATGGATAAATATTACACCCAGGAAAATTATAAAGACGATGCGTTTGCCAAAGGGAAAACGCTGCACCAGACATTCTTAAAAAATCTTGATGCCTTTGAACCTGTCGCCGAATCTTATCATGCGGCAATTCAGGAAATTAATGATAAGCGCCAGCTTGCGGAACTGAAAAATATTGAAGAAAGAGAAGGGAAAACATTCCACTACTACTCTCTGGCAGTCATGATTTCAGCGAAACAAATTAATAACCTGATATCGCAAGATAAGTTTGATGCCGAAGCGGCAATGAAGAAAGTGACTGAGCTGGAAACGCTGGTGGCGCAGGCCAAAGAAGCGGATAAAGGTGGCATGAATTTCTCATTCATCCATTCGGCAGACCAATATCAGCTTGAGGCTAAAAAATATGTTCGCCGCGTAAGAGATAAAGTCCCGTACTCTGACTGGGATAAAGAGCAACTTCAGGACGCAAACTCAAGCTGGATGGTCGAAGACTCTTTCCCGAGAGCGTTACGCGAGTACAACGAAATGGTCGATGATTATAATCGCCTACGTTAAACGTTTCTGATTTTTGTGCGCAATGTAGTCGGGAGCATATCAATTCATGGTACCGGGGCGATGAAGCCCCGGCGTGAGAGATTACTGCCCGTAATAGGCATTAGCCCCGTGCTTACGCAGATAGTGCTTATCTAAGAGTTCATTTTGCATGGCAGGAAGCTGCGGCACGAGCTGGCGCGAGAACAGCCCCATATACGCGCACTCTTCCAGCACCACAGCATTATGCACCGCATCGGCGGCGTTTTTACCCCAGGCAAACGGGCCGTGAGAATGCACCAGTACCGCCGGGATTTGTGCCGGACTCCTGCCGCGCTCTTCGAAGGTTTTAATGATCACTTCGCCAGTCTGGTATTCATACTCGCCGTTGATCTCCTCTGCGGTCATCTGGCGCGTGCAGGGGATCGCACCGTAAAAATAGTCAGCGTGAGTCGTACCCCAGGCAGGGAGATCAATCCCGGCCTGCGACCAGATAGTGGCATGGCGCGAGTGGGTATGCACAATGCCGCCAATTTCTGCATAGCGGCGATAAAGCGCCAGATGCGTTGGCGTGTCGGAAGAGGGCTTTTTGCTGCCTTCCACTACCTTACCGCTGGCTATCTCAACCACCACCATATCATCGGCGGTCATCACGTCGTACTCGACGCCGGAAGGCTTGATCACCATCCATTGTCGCGTTTCGTCTACCGCGCTGACATTGCCCCAGGTGAACGTCACCAGATGGTGAGCGGGAAGCGCCAGATTCGCCGCCAGCACTTCGGCTTTCAGTTGCTCTAACATACGAAACCCGCCTCCTGCATACGAGCTTCAATCCAGCGCCGCGCCTGAATAATCTCCAGCACCGGCTCTTTGGCTTTTTCTGTCCACATCTCAATCAGGAAAGAACCGCGATAGTTCAGTTCATTTAACGTTTTGAAGATGCCAATGAAATCGACGCAGCCTTCGCCAAACGGCACATCACGGAACTGTCCGGGGCTTTGCTCGGTGACTGGCAGGGTGTCTTTCAGGTGAATAGCCGCGATACGGTCAATGCCCAGTTTTAGTTCTGCGGGAACATCATTGCCCCAGGCGCTGAGGTTGCCGACATCCGGGTAGACGGTGAACCATGGCGAGGCGAGCATCTCGTCCCATTTTTTCCATTTGCTGATGGAGTTCATAAACGCGGTGTCCATAATCTCCACCGCCAGCATCACTTGTGATGCCGCCGCCTGTTCAACCGCCCACGCCAGCCCTTCAGTAAATCGCTGCTGTGTGCCTTCGTCATGCTCTTCGTAATAGACGTCATAACCCGCCAGTTGAATGGTGCGAATGCCGAGATCGCGCGCCAGGCAAATCGCTTTACTCATGATTTCCCGCGCTCGCTGGCGTACCGCCTCGTCGCGGCTACCAAAAGGAAAACGGCGATGGGCAGACAGGCACATTGATGGAATGGCAATGCCCGTTTCGATCATCGCGGTAACCAGCGAAGCACGTTGTGCGGCGCTCCAGTCCAGGCGTGACAGACGTTCGTCGGTTTCATCCACTGACATTTCGACAAAATCAAAACCGCAGCTTTTTGCCAGCACCAGCCGCTCCGGCCATGAGAGATCTTTCGCCAGCGCCTTTTCATAAATCCCTAACGGATGACTACGCACGAGAACCTCCCCAGATTGCGTTAATTTGCGCATGAAAATCAGCGGCAACCTGCGCTGGATTGGTAGCGCCCGCCAGCGCCCGCCCGGCAATAAACGCTTTCACGCGGATATCTTTAAACAGCAGCAGGTCAGCAGGGGTAATCCCGCCGGTAATGGAAAGCTCAAGGCCAATATCGGAAAGCGCCTTCATGCGTGCCAGATCGGCCTCGCCCCACTGTTGCCCGCTGGCCTGTGCATCACGACCACGATGATAAATGGCCTGCCGTACACCAATGCGATGCCAGTCACGGGCGTCGTCCAGTGTCCAGTTGCCAAACAGCTCTATCTGGATTTCACCGCCGCAGCGTTGCGCCATCGCGTGGCCTTTTTCTACCGTGGCGAGCGGCGCGGCGCAGATGATGGTCATCCAGTTGGCGCCAGCGCCAAACGCCTGTTGCGCGAGGGTTTCACCGGCGTCGGCCACCTTCCAGTCGGCGACGATAATTTTGTTTGGGCACTGTTCGCGCAGGGCTTTCACCGCGCCCAGCCCTTCGTTTAAACAGAGAATGGTGCCCGCTTCGACGATATCGACGCTGTCTTTTAACCGCGTCACGTCGCGCTGCGCGGCTTCAAGTGATGAGTGGTCGAGAGCCAGTTGCAGAAGTGGTCTGCTCATAGTGTGTGTTCCTTAATGCGGGTGTGATAACCCTGAAGTGCGGCAATGAGTTGCTGATAGCGTTGATATTTTTGTTGGTAATGCTGATGCGCGGTCATGTCCGGCAGTAATGTGCGTAGCGGATGTTGCGAGCTGCGCTGGGCCTCGCTGAAGTTGCGATAAACGCCCGTACCGACACGGGCAGCGAGCGCCGCGCCAAAGCATCCCGTTTCTTCCACCTGCGGCAGCTCGATACGCAGACCGCTGACGTCCGCCAGCATTTGCATCCAGACATCGGAGTGCGCCGGACCGCCAGTCACGCGCAGGGTGTGAACAGCGGTAAAACGTTCACGCATCCGGTTGAGGTGGGTCATGTGGCTGAACACCACGCCTTCATAAATGGCCTGCAACAGGTGCGCGCGGGTGTGAATGGCCTGCATCCCGTAGAAACCGCTGGTCATCTCAAGTCCGGCGTTGCTGCCGTACAGGAACGGCAGGAAAAAGAGATCGCCTCCGGCTTTCGGCAAGCTGGCAACGGCCTGATTAATCTCAGCAAAAGAGATTTCTCCCCACTGCGCGGTAAACCATTCGAGATTGCCGGAAGAGGTAGGGCTGGCTTCGTGAACGATAAATTGACCATCATTAACGTAGCGGCCATAGACATACGGATGCGCTTCACCGTCACGTAAACCGCTGGTTATGCCGCTGGTCACCGCCCAGGTTCCCATCACCGCATTGAGGGTAGATTCGTCTTCGATCCCGGCGCAGAGTGCGGTGGAAACCACATCAAACAGGCCGCCGACAACGGGCGTACCCGCTTTCAGACCGGTCTGTGCGGCTGTCTGAGCGGTGATCTCCCCGCAGATTTCGGCAGATCCAACAACAGGCGGCAGGGCGTGATTGATTTCACCGATCCCCAGCCAGTCGGTGAGGCACGGATCATATTCCCCGCGACTCATGTTGTAGAGATTGGACTCAGAAATATTGCTTTCTTCACAGCCTTTGACACCGGTTAAACACCAGCGCAGGTAGTCGTGCGTCATCATCACGCAGCCAATTTGCGCATAACGCTCAGGTTCGTGCATTTTCAGCCAGCGTAACAGCGACACCGGATGCCCAGTCCACAATGTTTGTCGGGTCAGCGGGTAGAGTTTTTCCGGGATGCCATCTTCCTGCCAGCAACGAACGATTTCCATCGCCCGGCGGTCAGAGGACAAAATAGCGTTACCGAGCGGTTTGTTATTTTTATCGAGTAAAAACAAACCTTTCCCTTGTGCGGAGATACCGATACCCACAATTTGCTCCCCGCTAACGCCGGAATGGGTAAGCAGGGCGCGAATGACAGCCATGCAGCATTGCCACAGTTCTGCCATATCGCGCTCTACCCAGCCTGGCTGCGGGCTTAATGCGCACAGCGGCAGGCGCTGCACGCCCGCCTCCCGGCCTTCGCGGTCATACAGTCCGGCTTTCAGCCAGCTACCGCCACAATCTAACCCCAGCCAGTATTGCTTCATGGTTTATTGCACCTCATCCACGGCTTTCAGCAGATCAGCGCCCTGTGGAACATCTTTAACAAACATGTCGCGAACCTGATTACCCAATGCATCGCTAAAGGCTTTGCGGTCGAGATCGGTAATCACTTCCACGCCAGCTTCTTTCATGCCGTCGATGATTTTTTGCTGATCTTCGGCGACCAGCTTGCGCTGATAGCTACCCGCTTCTTGCGCTGATGAGATCAGTGCCTGCTGGAACTCCGGGGTTAAGCCATCAAACTTCGCTTTGTTGATCACCACCAGAAGTGGGGAGTAGGCGTGATGGGTCAGAGAAAGGTACTTCTGCACTTCATAAAATTTTGCTGACCAGACGACGTTAATCGGGTGTTCCTGGGCGTCGATGGTGCGGGTTTCCAGCCCGGTATAGACTTCAGCAAATGGCATCGGGATCGGGTTAGCGCCAAAGATTTTGAATGCCGCAATATTCATTGGGCTATTGTTGGTACGGATCTTCAGCCCTTGCAGATTGGCGGGAGTTTTAACTGGTGCACGCGAGTTGGTGACATCGCGCCAGCCGTTTTCCCAGTAGGCCAGTACTTTCAGCCCTTTACCTTCAAGGGAAATTTTCAGCTCATCACCGACTTTGCCATCGAGGGTTTTATGCGCATGGGCGGTATCGCGGAACAGGAAAGGGACATCGAGCAGGTTGATGACGGGCGAGAGTCCCGTAAAGTTATTGGAGCCAGACATCTCCATATCAATAGTGCCGCCGCGCACGCCGCTGATCATCGCCTGCGCATTGCCGAGGGTGCTGTCCGGAAACAGTTTTAACTTCAGTTCACCTTTGGTTTTTTCTTGCAATAATTCGTTGAATTTTTTTGCTGCAATATGTTGTGAATCGGTTTGCGAGGTTTCATAACCGAAACGTAATGATTGTGCCGCCAGAGAAGATGTACTGAACGCCGCCACTCCGGCAAATAATAAAGCGTAGGTTACAGAACGTAATTTCATTATGATTTCCTTTTAACTCATCCATTTAAGAGGAGCGGTAATAAGCTCCGGTATAAAAATAAATAATGCTAACAACATGAATAAAACCATGACGTAAGGCGCAACGCCTTTTACCGCATCGTCAAATTTAAGTTTTGCCACGCCGCATACCACATTAAGGACGTTACCCACTGGAGGCGTAATCAGTGATATTGAACAGTTGATAATAAACATGATGCCGAAATAGACCGGATCTATTCCCGCTTCTTTCACTAATGGCATTAATACAGGTGTAAGAATTAATACGGTGGGCGTTAAGTCCATTACCGTGCTGATCACCATAATAGCGAGCATAATGACGATGAATAATAAGCGGGGCGAATCAACCAACGGTTGTAATAGCTCCGATACCATCATGGGTAATTCGGCGATGGTAATAAGCCATGCAGATACCGCAGCAGAGGCCACCAGGAACATGACCACGGATGTGGTTTTCGCCGCGTTAATCAGAACATGATAAAGCGTGGAGAAGGTCATTTCGCGATAGACCACCACCGAGACGAACAGAGCGTAGAAGGCGGCAACCGCGCCTGCTTCGGTGGGCGTAAATAACCCCGAACGGAAACCGCCAATAATGATTATCGGTAAAAAGAGCGCCCAAATACCGGAAACTAAGGATTGCCAGACTTCCCGCAGTGAGGCTTTTGGCTGGCAAGGCAGATTCAGCCGTTTTGCCTGCCACCACCAGGTAATCATTAGCGTGACGCCCATCATGATGCCCGGCGCGATGCCCGCCATAAACAGTTTGCTGATGGAGAGGCCGCTGGAGACGCCGAAGATAATGAGTGGAATAGAGGGCGGGATAATGGCCGCAATAATACCGCCCGATCCGATAAGCCCGGCGGCGCGGTTTACCGGATAGTTGGCCTGACGCATCATCGGCACCAGCAGCGCCGCGACAGCTGCGGTATCAGCAACCGCAGAACCGGAAAGGCTTGCCATGATCATTGCCGCCAGCACGCCAACATAACCCAGACCGCCTGGCCTGTGACCCACCAGTTTCATTGGCAGGTCGACAATACGTTGCGACAGGCCGCCCGCGTTCATGATCTCACCCGCCAGCACAAAGAAGGGAATGGCTAACAGAGAGAAACTGTCCGCACCGTTGACCAGCGTTTGCGCCAGAATTTGCACATCAAAGATATCCATCCAGAACATCAATGAGATGCCGCACAGCAATAATGCCCAGGCGATGGGAACACCAATCGCGATAGCGCCTAACAAACTGACAATAAATATAAGAATTGTCATCGTCAGACTCCTTGTTGGTTTTGGCTGGTGGTATTTGTGAACTGCCGGTATAAGTGACGCAATTCCAGCAATGCGATAATCAGGCTGGTGGGGATAGCGGCGGCGTACATTAAGCCAACGGGTACGCCGAGAATGGGCGATAAGTTACTCCAGTCCTGTGACGTTTTTTCTATTGCACCCCAGGCCAGACCCAGACACAGCAATAAAATGAGCGTATGGGTTAGCAGCGAAACACGTTGTTGATTAGCGGGAGAGAGTTTTTCGACTAAAAAAGTAACCTGCACATGGCTGTTGTCCATATAAGCAACGATAGCGCCAATAAAGGTTAACCAGACAAATAAAAGCCGGGATAATTCATCAATCGATAATATGCTTGTGTGAAATCCATATCGAAGAATGATATTAATAAAAATAATACAAGACAGTATTGCGATGATGAGCGCAAGAATGCCTTCGAGTATCCGTTTCATAACGAGTCCTTCTTGTTATGTAATATAATTTCATTAATTAATATTGTTGGTATTCGTAATGTTTATTGGAAAACGACTAATTAGAATTTGGCAAAATAAATGAATCGTTTTAAATAGATTCATTCAGAGAGTGAATACCGTTACGTAATATATCGATGCGATGCTGTACATCAGCCGATTCATTTATTTCTAGCAGCTTGATGCCAGCAAAATGCAATGTTGACGGTTCTGCTGCATTAAATAACTCGCGAACGTGATCTGTGGTCATCAGGCTTTCTGCACAGAATGGTGCAAACGGCGCGTGTAAATCCTGCCATTCTCCGTATGCTCCGTTTAGCGTCGTACCAGAGAACATCAACGCGCCGAGTTTCCCGGCCTGTTTAGCCATTTGGGTATGGGTCAGTGGCAACGCTGTATTGCGGCCTTCAATGGCGGATCGCGCCCAGTTGATACAGATGCTGATGTCATAATCGGCAATGACTTCCAGCACATTTTCTAAAGGCAAAAAGCCTTTGCGTGGAGCGGCAGACGTCATGGCATCGCAGTGTTCCAGCACCAGTCTGCACGGCCAGTCCCAACTGGCGATTTCTTTCAACGAGCGGGCAAAAGCATCCGTTGCTTGCATAACATTGGGATTCGTTGCTAACGGTGCAGCCTGGATCTCCAGTGCGAGCACTTTATTAACCTGCAAGGAGTTGATTTTATTGAACAAGTGGTGATAGTACGCCACGCACGCCTTGCGTTGTTCTTCATCGCTGGAGGCGAGACCAAAGCCGTTGTTTTCGCTGCGGCGACGCATGGTTTCCATCACAGCGGTGACGACAAATTTCCAGCTTTCCGGCGTATGGCGAAGTAACCATTGATCGCCAAGAGGATGGAAGTTTTCCAGGCAGGGTTGTTCCAGACCGCGAATATCAGGGGTATCTGATAATTGTCGCCAGAATTCCTTCTCTTCCTCTTCACTTCTTTGGTGGAAAGAAGGTGCACAGGGATACGCACCGATAATATAACCGGCATTATTCGCTTTCATTTTGTGCTCCAGTAATAACTTTTTATAAAGCGCAGAGGGCTACTTTAACCACGATTTTGCGGATTGCCATTGGGGCATTTTTATTACATGCCGGTCGGTGAACATCCTGCGGGAAGAAAATAGCGTAGCTGCCCGGTATCATTTCTATAAATGATTCATGTTCACTATCTTGATAAAAAATAATATCGCGTTGCTCTAATAGTGATTCGCTGACTTTATTATTTCCCGTATCAATGGCGATACCTATTTTCTCTTCGCCCCAGGCCAGAAACTGAATATCCAGATAGCGCCGATGAACTTCAGGACGGTTTTCCACCGCCTCGCGTGTGGTTAAATCGATAATTTGCGCAAAAATATTCTTGCCGTCGATTTCGACAATGCCCGGCGGCAGGGCGTTGAAATCGGTGGTGCGCAGAAAATCGAGCGCCTTTTCAATGGCGACGGGCAAACGGCACGGATTAGGTTGTGTGATATGTCCAAAAATCATGGTCTATCTCCTTATAATGCCTGGATTTTTGCCCATACGCTGTCGTCAATGGTAATTCCGTTACGACGGTTTTCTGCCAGCAGGGTAGTGAATTCGTGACCGGGTAAACGAATGGCCTGGTTTTCGTCTGCGCGCTCGGCGCTAGTAACGTAATCCATAATGCGTTGCAGTTTGGCATCGCGGGTGGAACCGTCGATCAGTTTGTCCACTTCAATGGCAATAAAGATTTGTGAAATGCCGTACTCGTCGCTGTTGTCCTGGGTGACTTCAGCAACCGATGCGCCGTCAGAAAGGAGAGTGGCTATCATATCCAGCACAATCGACATGCCAGAACCTTTCCAGTAACCCATCGGCAAAATGCGGCGATTTTTCTCGATAACGCCAGGTTCTTTGGTCAAATTGCCCTCATCATCAAACCCGCCATCGACCGGCAGCTCGCGTCCCGCCAGACGATTCACTTCTAACATGCCGTAGGAGAACATCGACATCGACATATCGACCATGGTGATGGGTGACGAAGGAATAGCGACGATCAGTGGGTTAGTGCCGATGCGACACTCTTTTGCGCCCCACGGCGGCATTACGGCGATGGAGTTAGTCCAGCAGATGCCGATATAGCCTTTTTCCGCCGCCTGCCAGCCGTAGCTACCGCCGCGCATCCAGTGGTTGGCATTGCGTAACGCGACCAGGCCAATCCCGTGAGTTGCCGCCAGTTCAATGGCGCGATCCATCATCTTTTTCGCTGTCAGGTTACCGATCGAACGCCGGGCGTCCCACTGCTCAATCGCGCCGAGGCTGGTTATACGTTTGGGTTGGGCGTCAGGAATGATATCGCCGTTTTCCAGTTGCTGAATGAAACGGGGGAAACGGTTAACGCCATGAGAATAAACGCCGGATTCGGTGGTGCGGGCGAACATCTCTGCACATGCATCGGCCGTTTCACTGTCAACGCCACGTGAAATTAATACCCGATTAAAGGCTGTTTTTAACTGCTCAAATGTCACTTTCATCCCTGGCTTCCTTGTGTTTGTTGATCGCTTTTTTAGCTTAAAATTCCACTATGCGAAATTTGATTTCAAATATATCGATCGCTTTTTAACAAAGCAATCCGCGCCATGATTTTCAAAAATTATTAAAATCAAATAGTTACAAATTATCTGTCGAGATCGTGAACTGCGACACACTTTGCGTTACCATCAGGGCGCGATAAAAAGGGGAAGAAAGCGATGGGAAAAAAAGAGCACGAGTTGGCGCAGGAAAAAGAGCGCCCAGCTGGAAGTCAGAGCCTGTTTCGCGGGTTGATGCTGATTGAGATTTTGAGCAACTATCCAAACGGTTGCCCGCTGGCGCATCTCTCTGAACTGGCTGGCTTAAATAAAAGCACGGTCCATCGTTTATTGCAGGGGCTACAGTCCTGTGGCTATGTGACAACTGCGCCCGCTGCGGGGAGTTACCGCCTGACCACAAAATTTATTGCTGTCGGGCAAAAGGCGCTGTCGTCGCTGAATATCATTCATATTGCTGCGCCACATCTTGAGACGCTGAACATCGCCACTGGTGAAACCATTAACTTCTCCAGCCGCGAAGACGATCACGCTATTTTGATTTATAAACTGGAACCTACTACCGGTATGCTACGAACCCGCGCCTATATTGGTCAGCATATGCCGCTCTACTGTTCGGCGATGGGTAAGGTTTATATGGCGTTTGGTCATCAGGACTACGTGAAATCGTATTGGGAAAGCCATCAGAATGAAATCCAGCCACTAACCCGCAATACCATTACCGAACTGCCCGCGATGTTCGATGAACTGGCGCACATTCGTGAAAGCGGCGTGGCAATGGACAGAGAAGAGAATGAACTCGGCGTCTCCTGTATTGCTGTTCCGGTGTTTGATATTCATGGGCGGGTGCCGTATGCGGTGTCGATTTCGCTTTCGACATCACGCCTGAAACAGGTGGGGGAGAAAAATCTCCTGAAACCGCTGCGTGAAACTGCGCAGGCTATCTCCAATGAACTGGGATTTACCGTCCGGGATGACCAGGGCGCGATCACATAACGCTTTTGGCAGGTGGCAAAACTTTAATATTTCCTTCGTTGGATCAAAGCAATAATGGCGCACTCTCTGGCACGCTGCGGTTTTAGTGCAAAGGAGTGATCATGAACCGGTTTATTATTGCTGATGCGACGAAATGTATCGGTTGCCGTACCTGTGAAGTGGCTTGCGCAGTGTCGCATCAGGAGAATCAGGATTGCGCTTCGTTGTTACCTGGCGAGTTTATTTCCCGTATTCGAGTCATCAAAGACCACACCTGGACCACGGCAGTAGCCTGTCATCAGTGTGAAGATGCACCGTGCGCGAATGTTTGCCCTGTGGACGCTATTCGCCGCGAACATGGGCATATCTTCGTTGAACAATCACGTTGTATTGGCTGTAAAAGCTGTATGTTGGCTTGCCCGTTTGGTGCGATGGAAGTGGTTTCTTCGCGCACAAAGGCGAGAGCGATTAAGTGTGACCTGTGCTGGCATCGGGCGACGGGACCGGCCTGTGTTGAAGCCTGCCCGACAAAGGCATTGCAGTGCATGGATGTCGAGAAAGTGCAGCGGTATCGGTTACGGCAGCAGCCTGTTTGAGACATTATTCCGGCGGTTCTCAACGCCGGAATAGTGCGTTTCGTTTATGCCGGATGAGGCGTGAACGTCTTATCTGGCCTACAAAATCTTACAAATTCAATATATTGCAGAAATTATGTGGCCTGATAAGCGTAGCGCATCAGGCAATTTTTAATGACTCTCAGCCCAGGCGCGTTCAATCTCTTCCGCCAGAATCTTCACACCTGCCTCGATTTTCTCCGGCTCCGGCACATAGTTCATGCGCATACATTGATGCGTATGCGGCCACGGTTTATCCAGCCCAGGGAAGAAGTTGTGTCCTGGCACCATCAGCACGCCGCGCGCTTTAAGGCGCTGGTAAAGCTGCTCGGTGGTAATCGGCAAATCCTTAAACCATAGCCAGAGGAAAATAGCGCCTTCGGGTTTATGAATCAGGCAGCGATCTTCTGGTAAATAACGGCGAATGATGGCGATAGTTTCCTGAACACGCTGGTAGTAGAACGGCTTGATGACCGTTTCTGACAGGCGCAGCAGATCGTTACGCTTAATCATTTCACACATCATCGCCGGACCAATACCACCAGGTGCCAGGCTGATAATGCCGTTCATATTCGTGATGGCGGTGATGATTTTTTCATTGGCGATGATAATGCCGCAGCGTGAACCAGGCAGCCCCAGTTTGGAAAGGCTCATGCACAGCACGATATTTGGATTCCACAGTGGGCGCGCTTCGCTGAAGATAATGCCCGGGAATGGGACTCCATAAGCGTTATCAATCACCAGTGGAATACCGTGCTGATTCGCCAACGCATCCAGCTTCAGTAACTCTTCGTCAGTAATCACATTGCCTGTTGGGTTCGTCGGTCGGGAGACGCAAATCATCCCGGTCTCTTCGCCAATATGCAGATGTTCAAAATCGACGTGGTATTTAAACTGGCCTTCTGGCAGCAGTTCAATATTTGGACGCGCAGAGACGAAAAGATCTTCTTCCAGTCCGGCGTCAGCGTAGCCAATGTATTCCGGTGCCAGCGGGAACAGCACTTTTTTGACCCGACCATCGGCGCGGCGTCCGGCAAACAGATTAAATAAGTAGAAAAACGCGCTCTGGCTGCCGTTTGTTAGTGCAATATTCTGTGGTTCGATATCCCAACCCAGCTTCTCGCGTAGCATTTCGGCAAGTAGTGTGAGTAGCTCCGTTTTCCCCTGCGGGCCGTCGTAATTACACAGCGCATCAGTGGCTTTGCCGCTTTCCAGCATGTCGGTCAGCAGCGTCTGGAAGTAGTCCTGCATTTCTGGGATCTGCGCCGGATTGCCGCCGCCGAGCATAATCGCGCCGGGCGTGCGTAAGCCGTCGTTCAGATCTTCCATCAGCAGCGTAATGCCGGAGTGGCGGGTAAATTTGTCACCAAAAAGGGAGAATGTCATAGCGGGATATCTGTCGAACTCTGTAGCAAGGAAAGTAACAATAACGCTACATTTGCTGGGGTGCAAATCGGGTTGCTGCAAGAGGATTGGCGTATCATGCTAAGGTTTATGATATGTCTGGTCTTTTATACTGGAATACGGCTTCCCGACATACCGCAAGTGGGAAGCCGGAAAAGTTACTGTTGCCCCGCCCAGACAACCATCACTTTATCGTCGCCATGTTCACGGACAAATCCATAACCTTGTTTCAGTGACAATGTGGTCTGCTTACCCACGCCAACCGCTGGATGGCGGGCGCGGAACTGACCGAGGCGTTGCCAGTGCGCAACGCTGGCGGCAGATTTACCGCTAACATCCTGCCAGTTCATATCCGAGCGTGTGCCTTGCAGCGGATCAGAACCGGTAGCTCCGAACGGACGCGAGGATTCATCACCATAAAAGATTTGCACCGCACCTGGCGCTAATAGCAATAGCTCTGCTGCTTTGTCGCCCCCTTCGCGGAACAGGCGGGTATCATGCGAGGAGAGATAGCTCAACACGTTGAAATCCTGCAATTTATCTGCCATTTGCTGCCAGGTGGTATCCATCTGTGCCAGACAATCGACGGCTTTCGCGGCCTGTTCCTGATAATCGAAATTGATCATCGCATCGAAGCCGTGGCGATAGTAGTCACTTTGCATTACGCCATGACCCCAGGCTTCCCCGGCCATCCAGAAAGGTTTGTCATCTAACGCTTTATCGGGGTTAGCTTTTTTCCATTCGCGAAGTGCGGCGCTGGCTTCGGTTTTTAGTTGCTGCCAGGCGGGCAACTCAACATGTTTGGCGGTATCGACCCGAAAACCATCAATCCCGTAGTCGCGAACCCACTGGCTTAACCAATGTGTTAAATAATCGCGGGGGGTAAAACCATCGATGGCTTTAGCGTGGGTATCAGGTTTGTTTTTATAGAACACCGGCAGACCTGAAGCGGTGGTAGATTCGGTCTTTATATCCGGCAAAAAGGCCAGCGACATGGTGAGATCGTCGAATCCAGGATTGTCGTAATCGCCAATATCCGTTCTGATCCAGTTTTTTCCCCACCATTTATCCCAGCCTGTTTTGTCGCTGAAATTAATGTAATCGTTAAAGCTATGCCAGGTTTGCCCGGCGGCGGGTTTCCAGTCGCTCCAGCGGTCACCCAGTGTTTTTTTCAGCTCATCACCGGAAAGGTATAACGCGCCAAACTGATACTCCTGCATATCCGCCAGCGTGGCATAACCGGTATGGTTCATCACCACATCAAAGAGAATACGAATACCGCGCTGGTGTGCGCTATCAACCAGCGCCTGTAGATCGGCTTCGTTGCCCATATTTGCATCAAGATTCGTCCAGTCCTGTGTGTAATAACCGTGGTAGGCATAGTGCGGGAAATCGCCTTTTGTACCACCGCCCACCCAGCCGTGAATTTGCTCAAACGGGGCGCTGATCCACAGGGCATTGACGCCCAGCTGCTGGAGATAATCCAGTTTGTTGGTCAGGCCGCGTAAATCGCCGCCGTGAAAAGTGCCAATTTCCGCCATACCGTCTTTATGACGACCGTAGCTCTGGTCATTGCTGGGATCGCCGTTTTCGAAACGGTCTGTCAGCACAAAGTAAACGGTGGCGTTATGCCAGTCGAAAGGGGCAGAGGTGTCAGTTTCTGCCCGTTCCAGTAGTAGTAAGCCGTTACTGGTGGCTGCAGGTTGTAATGTAATTTGGCCATTTTTCACTGTCGCGATTTGTTGACTGTAATAATCACGGACTGCCACACCTTCCGGGAAGGTGGCACTGACATCAAGCGTAAGTGGGCGACCATCCCATTTCGGGCATTCACGGATTGGGGTTGCTATTGGTTCGGCGGTGTTTGGGAGCGATATCATCAACGTCGGCGTGCCGGAGCGGGTGTCGATTTGCAGCGTATATTCGCCATCTCTGAACAATCGCCATTGTGGCGGTGTGTTGTTGCAAGGTTGCAGGGAAAGCATCTGATTGAGTTTTATCGCATTCACCGGCTGCCAGCACTGTTGGTCAAAATTTAGCGTTAGTGGACGCGTACCTTTAGCCAGCTTCGCGTGGCTGACAAATGTTCCTGTCCCCTGTTCGGTAAAGGCGGGGAACCCCGGCGAAGTCCAGCTGGCGGCAATGGCAAAGCCGGGAAGGAGTGTCAGAAAACAGGCGGCAAGTTTCATGGCGGGTGAGTCCTTATTGCTGCGATTTCAGACAGTTTGCCAGCGAATAACCAGACAAAACTCATCCCTGAGTAGTAAGTCCACAGGATGAGACGCAGGGGTGAGCGATCGCGCGCAAAAAACAGCTGAATTTTGCGATAAAATCCACATTTTCTGCGATCTTGCACCAATCTGAACCATTACCACGTGACATTGTTTCAGATTTGGACTATTCCTTGGGGTGCGCTTGACCGCTATTTTTGATATGATTTGAGATTCAACTCTCAAATTTGGGAAAAATATTACTCTAAATCATTCGAGTTGCAGGACAAAACACCAATGGCGTTTTGAACAGCGTTTACGCAGCACATGCAACTTGAAGTATGACGAGTATAAGGTGTTTGAATGATTAAATCCGATCAGGAGACCTGATGATTTTGACTCCCATACGACGATATGGGGCGATGATTCTTATGTTACTCACTCTGGTGTTTTCGAGTGAGGTGTTAGCGAAGACGCACACGACAACAACGAGTCAAAAGTCCCACTTAACTAAAGCTAGTAATAAACAGGTAAGCAGTAAACAAGAGTATTCTCGCAATAGTGCAAAGAGCAGTTCACTTCCTGATTTGCGAAAATACCCTTCCGGAACACCAAGAAAAAAAGCGTTTCTCCGGACTGTAATGCCCTATATTACCAGCCAAAATGCTGCCATTACGGCGGAACGTAACTGGCTGATCTCAAAACAGTACCAGGGTCAATGGTCGCCTTCAGAGCGTGCACGTCTGCAAGACATTGCCAAACGCTATAAGGTGAAGTGGTCCGGTAATACGCGAAAAATCCCGTGGAATACGCTGCTCGAACGTGTAGACATTATCCCGACCAGTATGGTGGCGACGATGGCTGCAGCAGAAAGCGGTTGGGGAACGTCGAAACTGGCGCGTAGCAACAACAACCTGTTCGGCATGAAGTGCATGAAAGGACGTTGTACCAATGCGCCGGGTAAAGTGAAGGGGTACTCACAGTTCAGTTCTGTAAAAGAATCGGTGAGCGCCTATGTTACTAACCTGAATACGCATCCGGCTTACGCTTCTTTCCGCAAATCACGTGCACAATTGCGTAAAGCGGATCAGGAAGTTACCGCCACAGCGATGATTCATAAGCTGAAAGGTTATTCCACGAAAGGGCAGAGCTATAACAACTACCTGTTCGCGATGTACCAGGATAACCAGCGGTTAATCGCTGCGCATATGTAATTGCATTCCCTTGAGCCTTATCCGACTTGTTGGTCGGATAGGGCTTTTGTTCGCATCAGGTGGTTGTGCTGAGTTACCTGATGCGATGCTGGCGCGTCTTATCATGCCTGGCGGATTTTCCCCTCCCGCTACAGCATTACCTCGCTGTTTACATCGCGATACTCTTTTGGCGTCGTGTCATACGCTTTTTTAAATACAGAGTAGAAATATTGCAGCGATGGATAACCACACATTTGCGATATCTCATTGATCGACAAGGTAGTAGAAATCAGCAGGCTGCGCGCTTTCTCCAGCTTCTCGGCATGGATCATGGCGTGAATAGTTTCACCCACTTCTTCTTTAAACCGTTTTTCAAGATTGGATCGCGATATGCCCACCGCATCCAGAACCTGATCCACTTTAATTCCTTTGCAGGCATGATTGCGGATGTAATGCATGGCCTGAATAACGGCGGGATCGGTCAACGAACGGTAATCCGTTGAACGCCGTTCGATGACACGGACTGGCGGAACCAAAATCCGCTGCAACGGCATTTCTTCTTTATCTAATAAGCGATGCAAAAGTTTTGCCGCCTGATAGCCCATTTGTCGGGCGCCCTGGGCGACAGAAGAAAGGGCGACACGCGAAAGATAGCGGGTCAATTCTTCGTTATCTATGCCAATCACGCATAATTTTTCCGGTACGGGGATGTGCAGATGCTCGCATACTTGCAGAATATGCCGCGCCCGGGCGTCAGTGACGGCAATAATCCCTGTTTGCGGTGGCAGCGTTTGCAGCCAGTCTGCCAGCCGATTTTGCGCGTGTTGCCAGTTCTCTGGTGCGGTTTCCAGCCCCTGATAAACCACACCTCGGTACTTCTCTTCAGCCACAAGCTGGCGAAAGGCATACTCGCGTTCGGCGGCCCAACGTTTGCCGCTCGACTCTGGCAGACCATAAAAAGCAAAGCGGTTAACGCCTTTCTCTTTTAAATGCAAAAATGCGCTTTCAACCAGCGCATAGTTATCGGTGGCAATGTAATGAACGGGTGGGTAACTTTCTGCCAGGTGATACGAGCCACCAACCCCAACAATAGGAACGTTGACATCAGCCAATGCTAGCTCGATTTGTTTATCGTCAAAGTCGGCGATGACGCCATCTCCTAACCAGTCCTTGATTTTATCAATGCGGGCGCGGAAATCTTCTTCAATGAAAATATCCCATTCCGATTGCGACGCCTGTAAATATTCCCCTACACCTTCTACTACTTGACGGTCATAGGCTTTATTAGCATTGAACAGCAACGTGATGCGATGACGTTTAGTAAACATGGTTCTTTTCCTGCTGAATCATGCAAAAACTCAAAACCGGTAATACGTTACCGGCTTTGAGAAAATTTTTATCAAAATCAGGAACGGCGTTTGGTTGCGGAGTCCATCCATACTGCCAGCAACAGAATCGCACCTTTGACGATATACTGCCAGAAGGTCGGTACATCCATCATACTCATACCGTTATCCAACGAAGCCATGATGAATGCCCCCATTACTGCACCGGCAACACTCCCCACACCGCCAGCCAGACTAGTACCGCCAATTACGCATGCTGCAATCGCGTCCAGCTCGGCGATATTCCCCGCAGAAGGTGAACCAGCGCCAAGTCGAGAACTAAGAATTAACCCGGCGATGGCTACCATCAAACCGTTGATAGCAAACACGGCAAGTTTTGTTCGTTCAACGTTAATCCCGGATAGCCGCGCCGCTTCCAGATTACCGCCAATAGCGTAAATGCGTCGCCCAAATGCTGTCCGTGTTGCCATAAACATTCCACCGAGTAACAGCAACGTCAGCAGCAGAACAGGAGTGGGAACGCCACGGTAATCATTTAGCAGCCAGATTGCGCCTAAAACGATAATAGCCGTTAATGCCTGGCGACCGACCACCGCCGTAGATGCCGGAGACTGCAAACCCAAAGCCTGACGGCGCATTCTTCCGCGCCATTGCCAGCCGACAAAAGCCATTAAACCAAGCGCGCCGATGATGAAACCGGTACTGGCTGGTAGATAGCTTTGCCCAATTTGTGACATCGCGGCGCTGGTGGGGGAAACGGTCGTGCCGTTGGTGATACCAATCAGGATGCCGCGAAATGCCAACATACCTGCAAGGGTGACAATAAATGACGGGACTTTGCGGTACGCGACCCACCACCCATTCCACGCTCCGAGAAGCAGTCCCAGAACCAATGTCACAATGATAGTGAGTGGCAGCGGCCAGCCCAACCAAACGTCACAGATAGCGGCGACCCCGCCTAATAGCCCCATCATGGAGCCGACCGAGAGGTCGATTTCAGCAGAAATTATGACGAACACCATACCTACCGCGAGAATGCCGGTAATTGCGGTCTGGCGTAGCAGGTTGGAAACGTTACGGGCGCTTAAGTAGGCACCATCGGTGGTCCAGGTAAAGAACAGCATAATTGCGATGATCGCTGCAATCATCACGAAGACCTGTAAATTCAGTGATTTCAGCCCAGAAAAGCCACCGGATGTCGGTACGGCTAATTTCACTTCAGACGGATTGCTTTTCGACATGATGTTCGCTCCTCAATGCGGCTTCCATCACCTGCTCCTGAGTCAGGTTATGATTTATCAGGTTGGCTTTTAGTTTTCCTTCATGCATCACCAGCACACGATCGCTAAGGCCGAGTACTTCAGGTAATTCAGAAGAGATGACAATAACAGCAATACCTTGCTGGACGAGTTGATTAATTAATTTGTAAATCTCGTATTTAGCGCCAATATCAATACCCCTGGTGGGTTCATCAAGAATGAGAATGCGTGGATTTAATAACAGGCAGCGTGCGAGGATCGCTTTTTGCTGATTGCCACCGCTTAAACGTCCAATAGCAAGGTCTGGGGAGGATGTTTTAACTTTGAGTTGCTGGATGGATTCCAGAATACATTTTTGCTCTGCGGCATCATCAAGCTGGCTGATGCCTCCGGTAAATTTATTGAGTGCGGCGAGGGTAATATTTTTACCAACCGCCATTACCGGAACGATACCATCGCGCTTTCTGTCTTCTGGCACCATCGCAATACCCTGGGCGATCGCTTGCTGGCAGTTGCGAATATCCACCTGTTTTCCGTCAATATATATTTTCCCTTCCCACTGTCCGGGCCAAACGCCAAACAAGCATTGAATGGTTTCGGTGCGTCCGGCACCGACCAGCCCGGCAATACCCAGTATTTCACCGCGTTTCAGAGAAAAAGAGACATCGTTAACCCGTTTAATATGACGATTAACCGGATGCCACGCCGTCAAGTGCTCAATACGTAATATTTCATCACCAGTGATATGCGGTTCGTTAGGGTAAAGTGCCGTTAATTCTCGCCCTACCATCATAGTGATAATATCGTCTTCGCTCATTCCGGCTGCATCACGTGTTCCTATATGCTGGCCGTCGCGAATAACGCAAATCGTATCGGAAATTGCTTTAACTTCGTTGAGTTTGTGCGAAATATAGATACAGGCGATACCGTGTTGTTGCAGATCGCGAATAATATCCAGTAAAACCGTGGTTTCCAGCCCGGTTAATGAGGCTGTCGGTTCATCAAGAATTAATAAACGTACCTGCTTATTTAGCGCCTTGGCAATTTCAACCAGTTGTTGTTGCCCAAGTCCTAAATCGCCAACGCGGGCATCTGGTGAAATGGATAAACTCACCTGCGCTAATAGCTTCTGGCAGCGTAGCGTCATCTGGTCATAATCCATAATCCCATTGTGGGTTATTTCGTTACCCAGGAAGATATTTTCCAGCACGGTCAATTCTTTCACCAGGGCCAATTCCTGGTGAATGATGGCGATACCTTTGCGTTCGGTATCGCGGATGTGACTTGCCTGAATCTCTTCGCCAGCAAAAATAATTTCGCCTTCGTAGGAACCATGAGGATAAATTCCACACAGCACTTTCATCAGCGTTGATTTACCAGACCCATTTTCCCCACAGAGTGAGACGATTTCGCCAGCGTTTAGCCGCAAGCTGACGTTATCTATCGCCTTCACGGTGCCGAAGGTTTTGGTAATGTTCTTCATTTCAAGTAGATAAGACATAACGACTCCACCTAAGCCAATCAGTTCACGCGGCATGGAGAGAAATCACGCCCCGGTCAGCGCCGGGGCGTGACGCTTAAAGCTCGCTCTCTTTGTGGAATCCGTCTTTAATTACCGTATCTTTGATGTTGTTTTTATTAACATCGATTGGTGTCAGCAGGCGGGATGGAACATCTTTCAGACCATTATTCAGAGTGGTATCTGCTTTTGGTTCCTGACCATTGCCTAACTCAACGGCAATTTCTGCGGCAGTATTTGCCAATAACGTAATGGGTTTATACACCGTCATAGTTTGCGTACCGGCAGCAATGCGTTTTATGCCCGCGAGATCTGCATCCTGACCGGAAATTGCCACTTTGCCTGATAAACCTTGAGCACTTAATGCCTGAATCGCTCCGCCAGCGGTAGCATCGTTTGAGGCAACAACCGCATCAATTTTGTTATTGTTGGCAGTTAGCGCATTTTCCATAATTTTCAGCGCATTTTCTGGTAACCAACCATCAACCCATTGGTCGCCAACGACTTTAATTTTTCCTGAGTCAACATAAGGTTTTAATACTTTCATTTGCCCGGCGCGAAATAGCTTGGCGTTGTTATCGACCGGGGAGCCACCCATCAGGAAATAATTGCCCTGTGGGACGATATCAACCAGGGCTTTTGCTTGCAGTTCGCCGACTTTTTCATTATCGAAAGAAATATAAAAATCTATATCTGCATCATTAATCATGCGGTCGTAAGCTAATACTTTTATACCTTCTTGTTTGGCTTCTTTTACAACGTTACTTAATACCTGACCGTTATATGGAATAATGACAAGAACGTCGACGCCCCGGTTAATCATGTTTTCAATCTGCGACATTTGGGTTTCTTCATTGCCATTCGCAGATTGTACAAATACTTTTGCACCGAGAGATTCTGCTTTTTTAACAAAGATATCCCGATCTTTTTGCCAGCGTTCAAGACGGAGATCATCAATCGCCATTCCTATTTTTACTTCTTTGGCATGCGCTGCGACGTTAGTAAGCAGGAGTGAGGTGCAAAGGGTGAGTAAGATGTTCTTTATTTTCATGATTCAGAGGCCTTCTGTTGTTAGAGGTCAGCTTAAAAAGTAACAATCACCGCGATAAACGTAACCAATTTTTAGCAACTAAACAGGGGAAAACAATTACAGATTTTTATCTTTCGATTACGATTTTTGGTTTATTTCTTGATTTATGACAGAGATCTTACTTTTGTTGATTAATTGTACTTGTTGCATTTTTCTATTCGAGAAATCACCCAATTTCATCATTCCATATTATTTTTGCGAGCGAGCGCACACTTGTGAATTATCTCAATAGCAGTGTGAAATAACATAATTGAGCAACTGAAAGGGAGTGCCCAATATTACGACATCATCCATCACACGCGGCATTACCTGATTATGGAGTTCATTATGCAAGCCTATTTTGACCAGCTCGATCGCGTTCGTTATGAAGGTCCGAAATCCTCTAACCCGTTAGCATTCCGTCATTACAATCCCGACGAACTGGTGTTGGGCAAGCGTATGGAAGACCACTTGCGTTTTGCCGCCTGCTACTGGCACACCTTCTGCTGGAACGGGGCGGACATGTTTGGTGTGGGCGCTTTTAATCGTCCGTGGCAGCAGCCTGGCGAAGCTCTGGCGCTGGCGAAGCGTAAAGCCGATGTCGCATTCGAGTTTTTCCACAAATTACATGTGCCTTTTTATTGCTTCCATGACGTGGATGTTTCCCCGGAAGGCACATCGTTAAAAGAGTACATCAATAACTTTGCGCAAATGGTCGATGTGCTGGCTGGCAAGCAAGAAGAGAGCGGCGTGAAACTGTTGTGGGGAACCGCTAACTGCTTTACTAACCCTCGCTATGGCGCGGGCGCGGCGACGAACCCAGATCCCGAGGTCTTTAGCTGGGCAGCTACACAAGTTGTTACCGCGATGGAAGCAACGCATAAACTGGGTGGTGAAAACTATGTGCTGTGGGGCGGTCGTGAAGGTTACGAAACTCTGTTGAATACCGATCTTCGTCAGGAGCGTGAACAGCTTGGTCGCTTTATGCAGATGGTGGTTGAGCATAAACATAAAATCGGTTTCCAGGGCACGCTGCTTATCGAACCGAAACCGCAAGAACCGACCAAACATCAATATGATTACGATGCCGCAACGGTTTACGGTTTCCTGAAACAGTTTGGCCTGGAGAAAGAGATTAAACTGAATATTGAAGCGAACCACGCGACGCTAGCGGGTCACTCTTTCCACCATGAAATTGCCACAGCCATTGCGCTTGGTCTGTTCGGTTCTGTCGATGCTAACCGTGGCGACGCGCAATTGGGCTGGGATACTGACCAGTTCCCGAACAGCGTGGAAGAGAACGCGCTGGTAATGTATGAAATCCTCAAAGCAGGTGGTTTCACGACCGGTGGTCTGAACTTTGATGCCAAAGTACGTCGTCAGAGCACTGATAAATATGATCTGTTCTACGGCCATATTGGGGCGATGGATACGATGGCGCTGTCACTGAAAATTGCAGCACGCATGATTGAAGACGGCGAACTGGATAAACGCGTAGCGCAGCGTTATTCCGGCTGGAATAGCGAACTGGGTCAGCAAATCCTGAAAGGCCAAATGTCATTGGCTGATTTAGCAAAATATGCTCAGGACAACAATCTGGCGCCGGTGCATCAGAGTGGACGCCAGGAGCAACTGGAAAATCTGGTAAATCATTATCTGTTCGACAAATAACGGCTAATTGTGCAGTCCGCAAGCCCGGTTATCGGTAGCGATACCGGGCATTTTTTTAAGGAACAATCGCTATGTATATCGGGATAGATCTTGGCACATCGGGCGTAAAAGTTATTTTGCTCAACGAGCAAGGTGAAGTGGTCGCTTCGCAAACGGAAAAACTAACCGTTTCGCGTCCGCATCCACTCTGGTCGGAGCAAGATCCGGAACAGTGGTGGCTGGCGACTGGTCGCGCGATGAAAACCCTGGGTGAACAGCATTCTCTGCGAGACGTTAAAGCATTGGGTATTGCCGGGCAAATGCATGGTGCAACTTTACTTGATGCTCAGCAGCGGGTGCTACGTCCCGCCATTTTGTGGAACGACGGGCGCTGCGCGGAGGAGTGTGCTTTGCTGGAAGCGCGAGTTCCGCAGTCGCGGGATATTACAGGCAACCTGATGATGCCCGGATTTACCGCGCCTAAATTGCTGTGGATTCAGCGAAATGAGCCAGAGATATTCCTTCAGGTAGACAAAGTATTATTGCCGAAAGATTATTTGCGTCTGCGGATGACTGGAGAATTCGCCAGTGATATGTCTGATGCAGCTGGCACCATGTGGCTGGATGTCGCAAAGCGTGACTGGAGCGATGTTATGCTGGAGGCTTGCCAGTTATCTCGAGATCAGATGCCAGCATTATACGAAGGCAGCGAAATTACCGGCACTTTGCTACCTGAGGTTGCAAAAGCGTGGGGAATGAATGCAGTGCCGGTTGTTGCGGGCGGCGGCGATAATGCGGCTGGCGCGGTTGGTGTGGGTATGGTTGATGCCAATCAGGCAATGTTATCGCTGGGAACTTCAGGCGTTTATTTTGCGGTGAGCGAAGGTTTCCTCAGTAAGCCGGAAAGCGCCGTACATAGCTTTTGCCATGCTTTACCTGAGCGTTGGCATTTAATGTCTGTGATGTTGAGTGCGGCGTCGTGTCTGGACTGGGCGACGAAATTAACCGGTCTGAGTGATGTCCCTGTTTTAATTGCCGCAGCCCAGCAGGCCGATGAGAGCGTCGATCCTGTCTGGTTTTTGCCTTATCTTTCTGGCGAGCGTACGCCGCACAATAATCCACAGGCAAAGGGCGTTTTCTTCGGCCTCACCCACCAACACGGCCCCGCAGAACTGGCACGCGCGGTACTGGAAGGCGTGGGGTATGCGTTGGCGGATGGCATGGATGTCGTACATGCCTGTGGCATTCAACCGCAAAGCATTACACTGATTGGTGGCGGAGCGCGTAGCGAGTACTGGCGTCAGATGCTGGCGAATATTAGCGGTCAGCAACTGGATTACCGCACGGGGGGGGATGTGGGGCCAGCATTAGGCGCTGCAAGACTGGCACAGATTGCGGTAAACCCAGATAAATCTCTCATTGAGTTGTTGCCGCAACTTCCTTTAGAACAGTCGCATCTGCCGAACGCGCAGCGTTATGCTGCTTATCAGCCACGGCGTGAAACGTTCCGTCGTCTCTATCAGCAACTTCTGCCGCTAATGGCATAATATTTCCCCCTGCCTTATGTGGCGGGGGATAATCTCCATCTATATATATTTATAATATATTAATTTTTTATATGAATTTATTCTGAAAATCATTTGTTAATGGTGTTTTTCAGTTTTGTCTTTCGTTGGTTACTCGTAATGTATCATCGGTAGATACGGAGATCGTTATGAAAACCTCAAAGACTGTGGCAAAACTATTATTTGTGGTCGGGGCGCTGGTTTATCTGATTGGATTATGGATCTCATGTCCATTGTTAAGTGGCAAAGGCTATTTTCTTGGCGTGTTAATGACGGGGACTTTTGGCAACTATGCCTATCTGCGCGCAGAAAAACTCGGGCAACTGGATGATTTCTTTATTCGCATTTGCCAGTTAGTTGCGTTAATCACTATCGGTCTTTTGTTTATCGGTGTTTTAAACGCACCTATCAATGCTTATGAAATGGTGATCTACCCGATTGCCTTTTTTGTTTGCTTGTTTGGTCAAATGCGCTTGTTTCGCTCGGCATGATCGCCATAAAGCTCTTAATAATTCAGGAATGAAAGGAAATCTGTGATGGAAAACAAAATATCAACCTATTCTCCGGCATTCAGTATTGTGTCATGGGTAGCTCTTGCTGGTGGTATCGTTACCTATCTGTTGGGGCTATGGAATGCAGAGATGCAGTTAAATGAAAAGGGATATTATTTTGCCGTATTGGTGTTAGGGCTGTTTTCGGCAGCTTCCTATCAAAAGACCGTTCGGGATAAGTATGAAGGTATTCCTACCACATCTATTTATTATATGACCTGCCTGGTGGTATTTATCATCTCTGTCGCGTTACTGATGGTAGGTCTGTGGAATGCAACGTTATTACTCAGTGAAAAAGGCTTTTATGGTCTGGCCTTCTTTTTAAGCTTGTTTGGTGCAGTAGCGGTGCAGAAAAATATCCGTGATGCCGGAATCAACGCCCCAAAAGAAACGATGGCTGCGCAGGAAGAATATAGCGAATAATCCAGGTAAACCCGGTCAGCCCAGTATGACCGGGTTTTTACTTAACTCACTAATCTGTTTTTATCGATTCGTTGCACCAGCACAGAAAGTAACAAGCTTGCTGCCAGCGTCGCGCAAAAGATCCAAATAATATCCAGTATTGGCCAGCTTTTAAGCTCAATACCACTGGTGCGCAGCGCATGGATAATCAACGCGTGGAACCCGTATATACCCAGAGAATGACGGGATATCAGTCCAAGCCCGCTAACAGTACGCGTATCCAGTGTATTTTTTACCAGAGTCAGTAACGCAATTGCGCAGATAAAAACCATCGGCCCACAGTAAAGATACCAGGTATCGGCAAAATTTCCGCGCCACCGTAATTCATATAATGTCCCACGAGAGATAATAAATACCCCGGCTATAAACAGTGCGGCGCTCATCCACGACAGCGGCTTATGTTGCGTGTCCATCATCCCAATGGCGCGGCCCAACATGCCATACAAGATGTAGTAAAAGGTATCGCCATTGATATATAAGTTAATTGGTAGCCATTCAAAACCGTCGATCTTCTGTGGCACAGTGTTTGGGTTGGCGATGATGCCAATCACCACCATTAGCACCAACAACATTTTACCGCCGACGTGCTTTACCTGAATCAGCGGCGAAACCAGATAAATCACCGCAATCGCGAAGAAAAACCATAAGTGATAAAACACCGGCTTTTGCAGCAGATTTTTCAGCGATAACTCCACATTGATGGAAGTAAACAGTGCAATGTAGAGCAGTGCGACAGTGCTATAAAACAGCAGGCATAAGCCGATACGTAAGAAATGACGCAGCTGGGCGCTACGTTCGCCAAAAAAGAGATAGCCGGAAATCATGAAAAATAGGGGTACACTGACACGAGAGGCAGAATTTAGAATATTCGCGATATCCCAGGTGATGGGGCTAACACTATGGGCATTGGTCACATACCAGGTAGTGGTGTGAATCATCACCACCATTAAACACGCTATCCCTCGCAGGTTATCAATCCAGTAAATTTTGGGCTGCATCTGTGTCTCTGTATCTGGTTAAAAAAAGTCTGACCGATAAATCATTCGGTTGGCGCACTGGAATAATCTGAGTTTTATCACTACAGCTTATAGAGGCTTGAGGAAATTCGTAAGATATCAGCCACTATACCGATATAAATAATAAGACTCACCTGCAAACCAGACGGTAATTTAATGATGATGAACTATTTCTTTCCGGCAATGGCGCTTATGGTGTTAGTGGGATGCTCGACACCGCCACCCGTACAGAAAGCACAACGGGTAAAAGTTGATCCTCTGCGTTCGTTGAATATGGAAGCCTTGTGCAAGGATCAGGCAGCAAAACGTTATAACACCGGCGAGCAAAAAATCGACGTCACCGCATTTGAACAGTTCCAGGGGAGTTACGAAATGCGCGGCTATACCTTTCGGAAAGAGCACTTTGTCTGTTCTTTTGACGCGGATGGCCATTTTTTGCATCTTTCCATGCGTTAAGCCCTGCTTTTTCCCGTTTCGTACTGTATATCTTCCATCCAGCGGGTATACTGATCCCTTCCTTTAAATCCACACGTATCCAGCACGAAATAATATGCAAAAGTTTGATACCAGGACCTTCCAGGGCTTGATCCTGACCTTACAGGATTACTGGGCTCGCCAGGGCTGCACCATTGTTCAACCATTGGACATGGAAGTCGGCGCGGGAACCTCTCACCCAATGACCTGTCTGCGCGCGCTGGGGCCAGAACCGATGGCGGCTGCTTATGTTCAGCCTTCTCGTCGCCCGACCGATGGTCGCTACGGCGAAAACCCCAACCGCTTACAGCATTACTATCAGTTCCAGGTGGTGATTAAGCCATCGCCGGACAATATCCAGGAGCTGTACCTCGGTTCTCTGAAAGAGCTGGGCATGGATCCGACTATCCACGATATTCGTTTCGTGGAAGATAACTGGGAAAACCCGACGCTGGGTGCCTGGGGGCTGGGCTGGGAAGTGTGGCTGAACGGCATGGAAGTGACTCAGTTCACTTACTTCCAGCAGGTTGGTGGTCTGGAGTGTAAACCGGTTACCGGCGAGATCACCTATGGTCTGGAACGTCTGGCGATGTACATTCAGGGCGTAGACAGCGTTTACGACCTGGTCTGGAGCGACGGCCCGCTGGGTAAAACCACTTATGGCGACGTGTTCCATCAGAACGAAGTGGAGCAGTCCACTTATAACTTCGAATACGCGGACGTGGACTTCCTGTTCACCTGCTTCGAGCAGTACGAGAAAGAAGCGCAGCAGCTACTGGCACTGGAAAATCCGCTGCCGCTGCCTGCCTACGAGCGTATTCTGAAAGCCGCCCACAGCTTCAACCTGCTGGATGCGCGTAAAGCCATCTCCGTCACCGAGCGTCAGCGTTATATTTTGCGCATTCGCACCCTGACCAAAGCAGTGGCAGAAGCATACTACGCTTCCCGTGAAGCCCTCGGCTTCCCGATGTGCAACAAAGATAAGTAAGAGGCGGCTATGTCTGAGAAAACTTTTCTGGTGGAAATCGGCACTGAAGAGCTGCCACCAAAAGCACTGCGCAGCCTGGCTGAGTCCTTTGCTGCGAACTTTACTGCGGAGCTGGATAACGCTGGCCTCGCACACGGCACCGTTCAATGGTTTGCAGCTCCGCGTCGTCTGGCGCTGAAAGTGGCTAACCTGGCGGAAGCCCAGCCTGACCGTGAAATCGAAAAACGCGGCCCGGCTATTGCCCAGGCTTTCGACGCCGAAGGCAAACCGAGTAAAGCAGCAGAAGGCTGGGCGCGTGGTTGCGGGATCTCCGTTGACCAGGCCGAGCGTCTGACTACTGACAAAGGTGAATGGTTGCTGTATCGCGCTCACGTGAAAGGCGAAAGCACCGAGGCGCTTGTACCGAACATGGTAGCCACTTCGCTGGCGAAATTACCGATCCCGAAACTGATGCGCTGGGGCGCGTCTGACGTGCACTTTGTGCGTCCGGTGCACACCGTAACTTTGCTGCTGGGCGATAAAGTCATTCCGGCAACTATTCTGGGTATTCAGTCCGATCGCGTAATTCGTGGGCATCGCTTTATGGGTGAGCCGGAAATTACCATCGACAATGCCGATCAGTATCCGGAAATTCTGCGTGAGCGCGGTAAAGTCATTGCCGATTACGAAGAGCGTAAAGCGAAGATTAAAGCCGATGCTGAAGAAGCGGCGCGTAAGATTGGCGGTAATGCTGACTTAAGCGAAAGCCTGCTGGAAGAAGTGGCTTCGCTGGTTGAATGGCCGGTTGTTCTGACCGCGAAATTCGAAGAGAAATTCCTCGCTGTGCCGTCTGAAGCACTGGTTTATACCATGAAAGGTGACCAGAAATACTTCCCGGTGTATGCGAATGACGGCAAATTGCTGCCGAACTTTATCTTCGTTGCCAACATTGAGTCGAAAGATCCGCAGCAGATCATTTCCGGTAACGAGAAAGTCGTTCGTCCGCGTCTGGCGGATGCCGAGTTCTTCTTCAACACCGACCGTAAAAAACGTCTGGAAGATAACCTGCCGCGCCTGCAAACCGTACTGTTCCAGCAACAGTTGGGGACACTGCGCGATAAAACTGACCGCATCCAGGCTCTGGCTGGCTGGATCGCTGAACAGATTGGCGCTGACGTTAACCACGCAACTCGTGCGGGGCTGCTGTCCAAGTGTGACCTGATGACCAACATGGTCTTTGAGTTCACCGACACCCAGGGCGTTATGGGTATGCACTACGCGCGTCATGATGGTGAAGCGGAAGATGTCGCGGTGGCGCTGAACGAGCAGTATCAACCGCGCTTTGCTGGTGATTCCCTGCCGTCTAACCCGGTAGCTTGTGCGCTGGCGATTGCTGACAAGATGGATACCCTGGCGGGCATCTTCGGTATTGGTCAGCATCCGAAAGGTGATAAAGACCCGTTTGCGCTGCGTCGTGCTGCGCTGGGCGTGCTGCGTATTATCGTTGAGAAGAACCTCAATCTTGATCTGCAAACGCTGACCGAAGAAGCGGTGCGCTTGTACGGTGATAAGCTGACTAACGCCAATGTGGTTGATGACGTTATCGACTTTATGCTCGGTCGCTTCCGCGCCTGGTATCAGGACGAAGGTTACACCGTCGACACCATCCAGGCGGTACTGGCGCGTCGTCCGACTCGTCCGGCTGATTTCGATGCGCGTATGAAAGCAGTATCGCACTTCCGTACGCTGGAAGCAGCGGCAGCACTGGCGGCGGCGAACAAGCGTGTATCTAACATTCTGGCGAAATCAGACGAAGTGCTGAGCGATCGCGTGAATGCCTCCACCCTGAAAGAGCCGGAAGAAATTAAACTGGCGATGCAGGTGGTTGTATTGCGCGACAAGCTGGAACCGTACTTCGCTGAAGGTCGTTACCAGGATGCGTTGGTCGAACTGGCTGAGCTGCGTGAACCGGTTGATGCCTTCTTCGATAAAGTGATGGTAATGGTCGATGACAAAGAACTGCGTATCAACCGTCTGACCATGCTGGAAAAACTGCGCGAATTATTCCTGCGCGTTGCGGATATTTCTTTACTGCAGTAATAACTCCTTTATTAAAAAGTCTGCCAGATGGCAGACTTTTTTTATCACTAAATAATACAGCTACCTGTAATAATCTTCTGCTGAATAAAAATTATCTCATATATTAATTTCATGAGATTTTTTTTCGGAATTTATTAAGGAAAGGAAAAGAGTTATTACGCTAAAATAAGTCTGGGTGCTTGAGACTGTTTGTCTCAGGTATTCACCAAAAGGCAGACAGAGAAAAGCCCCACCTGACTATAAATCAAAGTGAGGCCCCTCTATGCATAGACACCATAAGGTTAGCCTCTTACTCGTTGGAAATCAACACAGGAGGCTGGGAATGCCGCAGAAATATAGATTACTATTCTTTAATAGTGATTTGTTTCACGCTTTTATTATTCACCTGGATGATAAGAGATTCACTGTGTGAATTACATATTAAACAGGGGAGTTATGAGCTGGCGGCATTTTTAGCCTGCAATTTGAAAGAGTAAGAGTCTTCGGCGGGAAATTATTCCCGCCTTTCTTATGGTGTTGCGCATTCTCAATGCACCCTAATTTATCTGTTTAGTGAATGTTATTTAAAATAAAAGCGAATGGATTTGGCTATTAGATCAGTTTTTACATCGGGAACAGGAATGGCTTGGAGCATTCATGAATAAGCTGATTTTACTATTGATAATGTTTTATCAACGACATCTTTCTCCTCGTAAAGGATATCGCTGTGCTTACAGTGTGTTGTACCAAACGCAGGGATGTTCTGGTGCCGTCAAAAATATTATTCAGCAGAAAGGTGTTCTTGCTGGGTGGAGCGAGATACGTCAGCGTTTTGCAGATTGCCGACTTGCAGCACAGACAATCAGGCAGAAACAACGCCTGGGTGAGAGTATACGTAAAAAGAAGAATAATGATTGTGATTGTACCGGCTGTGATGGTGCAGTCTGTCGTGATTGCCACATGCCGGACTTTTGTCCGAATATTCCTGTGCCAGATCTGGATTGCTCCTGCGACTGCTCTTCTCTACATTTAAAGCGTTTTTTCAAATAAAAAAATCCCCGCCAATTGGCAGGGATCTTAGATTCTGTGCTTTTAAGCAGAGATTACAGGCTGGTTACGTTACCAGCTGCCGGGCCTTTAGCGCCGCTTTCGATGGTGAAGGACACTTTCTGACCTTCGTCCAGAGATTTGTAACCATCGTTCTGGATAGCAGAGAAGTGTACGAACACGTCTTTAGAGCCATCGTCAGGAGTGATGAAGCCGAAGCCTTTGTCAGCGTTGAACCATTTTACGATACCAGTCATTTTACCGGACATAGTGTATTACCTTTAATAATTAAGTGTGCCTTTCGGCGATATGGCGTGCTTTACAGATTTTGAAGCGTTAAAGGAATGTGCACTACGAGGGGTATCAACGATAACTCTTGAAGGGACTTGCCTTACTACACTGCTTTAATGGTCTGTACGTCAAACCGTTGATGTGCATTAAGCCACGCATTGAATGGTGATGCAACAATTATTTTCCATATTTATGATTAATTGGTCGGAAAACGGTCCTGTCATCAGGACCGTAAACATCAATACAGTGGATAAAAGTCTATTCCATCAACTGTTTACTTAATGCTGGGTTGGCCTGGATCAGGCGCATCAATTTTAGTTCGGCACTGGAAGGCTTTACGCGTCTGGACTCCCATTCTTTCACCATGGCTACTGATACGCCCAAAACTCGGGCGAAATCATCAATTTTTAACCCTGTCCCTTTACGTAATTGCTCAATTTCGGTACAAGGCGTTGTTCTGTGCGTCAGGGTAATCTTTTGCGTTTCATCTTTAAAAACAATTTGTTCCAGGCTACTCAACAGCTCATGCATTGGATCTTTATATTCCATTGAAAACTCCTCAAATCACACTGCGGGATCGTGAATTTCATCGAAGCTCATTAAGAATAGTCGGGAAAAGCAGACACAGCGGGGAGAAACCCGTGAGTGATTTAAGTATGATTCGATTCAGCTGCTAAGTTGCCGTGACTTATAGTCGCCTAACAATATGATTAATGCCGATATATTTCGCTGCGTCCAGGGATTGTAAAGATTCCGAAAATTTGGCCTACCAAGAGAAGGGAGGGGCTGGCCACAAAAACGCAATAGTAATGCCTGTTTTTAACAATAAAACAACAAATTAACTCTTCTTCATTTTCTACATCATTTTCCCAGGAAGATTATGCATAAAGGGTATCCTGTAAGCCTGTCCTGGACTATCCTTGTCAGCGTCAGACACGCGTGTGTCGTTGTGCGCTTTTTTTGGGTGAAAGGAGTAAGAAAATGGCGACAGGAAAGTCCTGCTCTCGCTGGTTTGCGCCTCTTGCGGCGTTATTAATGGTAGTTAGCCTGAGTGGGTGTTTTGATAAAGAAGGCGATCAGCGTAAAGCGTTTATCGACTTCCTGCAGAATACAGTGATGCGTAGCGGTGAACGTCTACCAACCCTAACTGCCGATCAGAAAAAACAGTTTGGTCCTTTTGTCTCTGATTACGCGATCCTGTATGGCTATTCCCAACAGGTTAATCAGGCGATGGATTCCGGTCTGCGTCCGGTTGTAGACAGCGTTAACGCGATTCGCGTACCACAGGATTACGTCACGCAAAGTGGTCCACTGCGTGAAATGAACGGATCTCTGGGCGTACTGGCGCAACAATTGCAAAATGCGAAGTTGCAGGCCGATGCCGCACACTCTGCGCTAAAACAGACCGATGACCTGAAACCGGTCTTTGATCAGGCATTCACTAAAGTAGTGACGACCCCAGCTGATGCGTTGCAACCGCTGATTCCGGCGGCTCAAACGTTCACGCAGCAACTGGTGATGGTGGGGGACTACATCGCTCAACAAGGTACTCAGGTGAGCTTTGTCGCGAATGGCATCCAGTTCCCGACTTCACAGCAGGCGAGTGAATATAACAAACTGATTGCGCCATTACCGGCACAGCATCAGGCGTTTAATCAGGCCTGGACTACGGCAGTTACTGCAACCCAATAAAGAGTAAAAGCCCGAGCGGTTATCGGGCTTTTCTCCACGCAGTCGCGGCTTAGTCCGCGACGTGCGGATTCACACAGTTCTTCTCAACCTTCCCCTGCAACGCATTAATCAAATTATCCACGGCACAGGCAGCCATGCCATAACGCGTCTCATGGGTGGCTGAACCAATATGCGGTACTGCAACGACATTTGCCATTGAAAGCAACGGCGAACCTATTGGCAATGGCTCTTGTTCGAAGACATCCAGACCAGCGGCGTGAATTTCCCCTTTCTGCAACGCTGCAATCAGCGCATTTTCGTCAACTACCGGTCCACGCCCTGCATTAATGAAAATAGCGGAGGATTTCATTTTGGCGAATTGTTCCGCGCCAAACAGGTGATGAGTTTCTTCAGTTAGCGGCAGGATCAGGCAAACGAAATCTGATTCTTGTAACAGCGTATCCAGATCGCAGTAGCGGGCGTTAAAGCGTTCTTCTGCTTCTTTATGGTGGCGGCGAGCGTTATAGAGAATGGGCATGTTGAAGCCAAAATGCGCGCGCTGTGCCAGCGCCATGCCGATCCGTCCCATCCCGACAATGCCCAGTGTTTTATGGTGAACATCAATGCCGTACCAGTCCGGGCCGATATTGGCGGTCCATTCGCCTGCTTTTACGCGTTCTGCTACCTCCACAACCCGACGAGCGGTAGATAACACCAGCGCCATCAGCGTATCGGCGACGGTTTCTGTTAATACGGTTGGCGTATGCATCAGCAGGATTTTTCGGGCGTTAAGCGCATCGACATCGAAATTGTCATAGCCGACGGAGATAGTTGAAGTGGCACGCAGTTTTGGCATTTTTTCCAGTAATGCGGCATCAACATTCTCGTTTGAACCCAGTAAACCTTCAGCTTCGGCAAAAATCGCCGCGTTTTGTTCGATGGTTTGTGGATTGAGGTCTGCTACCTGGTGAACAGTGAAATGCTCTTGCAGGCGTTGCAGTAGATCATCAGGTAAGGCTTTGTAGAGGATAACGGACGGCTTCATTCTTCTCTCCATTCACTGATAAGGCAATCACCTTAGCCTGAAATATGATGAAGGAAAACTGAAGAATGCCAGGTGATTTCTGCATCACCCGGCATGAAAGGGATTAGAGCGGGCTTAAAGTGATTTCTACACGGCGGTTTTGCGCTTTGCCTTCTGCGGTGCTGTTGCTGGCGATCGGATTAGCCGGGCCAAGACCTTGAGTACGGATGCGGCTGGCGTCCACGCCCTGGGTGATCAACGCGCTGGCAACGGAATCCGCACGCTGCTGGGAGAGACGCATGTTCAGGTCGTGACCACCCGTGCTGTCGGTGTAACCAATCACGTTAACCGCCGTTTTCGGATACTCTTTCAGCACCATTGCCACGCCAGTCAGCGTGTTAGCACCAGCCGGTTTCAGGGTCGCGCTGCTGCTGTCAAAGGTCACATTGTTCGGCATGTTAAGGATAATGTTGTCCCCGCTACGGGTTACGCTAACGCCGGTGCCGCGCATTTTGTCACGCAGCTTCGCTTCCTGCACATCCATGTAATAACCAACGCCGCCGCCCAGTGCCGCGCCAGCGGCTGCGCCAATAAGCGCACCTTTACCGCGATCTTTCTTCGAAGAAGAGAGTGCGCCAATACCCGCGCCAACGAGAGAGCCCAGACCTGCACCGATAGCAGATTTACCTGCTTCACGTTCGCCGGTGTAAGGGTTAGTTGTACAGCCAGATACCGCCAGAGCGCCGCTCACGACGGCAGCAATAAGATAAACACGTTTCTTCATTGTTAATCCTTAATAACCTTTTTATTCTTGTTCACGGGTGCCGTGGCGGGAGATTATGCCGTGTGAACATGAAGATTATTCCTGGGAATACTCGGAAATTTGTAAGTAATATTTAACTGCTCAATACATCTAACCTTTCAGGAGCCTTCGGTTTGGCCAATTCATCCTCACGTTATTCCGTTCTTACTGCCGCCCACTGGGGACCCATGCTGGTTGAAACCGACGGCGAAACAGTGTTTAGCTCGCGTGGTGCGCTAGCGACAAGACTGGAAAACTCCTTGCAGAGCGCGGTTCGCGACCAGGTTCACAGCAATACGCGGGTGCGATTTCCAATGGTGCGCAAAGGCTTTCTCGCGTCTCCAGAAACCCCGCAAGGCATTCGTGGGCAGGATGAATTTGTTCGTGTGAGTTGGGATGAGGCGCTGGATCTCATCCACCATCAACATAAACGTATTCGTGATGCTTATGGACCGGCGTCGATTTTTGCTGGTTCCTACGGCTGGCGTTCAAACGGTGTATTGCATAAAGCGTCAACTTTATTACAACGCTATATGGCGCTGGCAGGTGGTTATACCGGGCATTTGGGGGATTATTCGACCGGCGCGGCACAGGCGATCATGCCGTATGTCGTGGGGGGTAGCGAAGTCTATCAGCAGCAGACCAGCTGGCCGCTGGTGCTGCAACATAGCGATGTGGTGGTGCTGTGGAGTGCTAACCCTCTAAATACGCTGAAAATTGCATGGAATGCGTCCGATGAGCAGGGGCTTTCTTATTTTTCCGCATTGCGTGATAGCGGGAAAAAACTGATCTGTATTGATCCCATGCGATCGGAAACCGTCGAGTTCTTTGGCGATAAAATGGAGTGGATAGCGCCACATATGGGCACCGATGTGGCATTAATGCTGGGGATCGCCCATACGCTGGTGAAAAACGGCTGGCACGATGAGGCGTTTCTGGCGCGTTGCACCACGGGTTATGACATCTTCGCTTCTTATTTGCTGGGTGAGAACGATGGAATAGCGAAAACCGCCGAATGGGCGGCGGAGATTTGTGGCATTTCAGCGGAGAAAATTCGCGAGCTGGCGGCTATTTTCCACCAAAACACTACGATGCTGATGGCGGGATGGGGAATGCAGCGCCAGCAGTTTGGTGAGCAAAAACACTGGATGATCGTCACGCTGGCGGCAATGTTGGGGCAAATCGGCACACCCGGTGGCGGTTTTGGTCTTTCTTACCATTTTGCTAACGGCGGCAATCCGACCCGCCGCGCTGCGGTGCTCTCTTCCATGCAGAGTAGTTTGCCCGGCGGCACCGATGCGGTAGATAAAATCCCCGTAGCCCGCATTGTTGAAGCATTGGAAAATCCCGGTGGTGCATATCAACACAACGGCATGAACCGACATTTTCCAGATATTCGTTTTATCTGGTGGGCGGGTGGTGCCAACTTTACCCATCATCAGGATACCAATCGCCTGATCCGCGCCTGGCAAAAACCAGAGCTGGTGGTGATATCTGAATGCTTCTGGACGGCGGCGGCGAAACACGCCGATATTGTCCTCCCTGCAACCACCTCGTTTGAGCGTAACGATCTCACCATGACCGGAGATTACAGCAATCAGCATCTGGTGCCGATGAAACAAGTGGTGCCACCGCGTGATGAAGCACGTAATGATTTTGATGTTTTTGCTGAATTAAGCGAACGGTGGGAAAAGGGCGGTTATGCGCGATTTACGGAAGGAAAAAGTGAGCTGCAATGGCTGGAAATGTTTTATAACGTCGCCCGGCAGCGTGGGGCAAGTCAGCAGGTACAATTGCCGCCATTTGATGAATTTTGGGAAGCCAATCAGTTAATTGAGATGCCGGAAAATCCAGACAGTGAGCGGTTTATTCGCTTCGCTGATTTCTGCCGCGATCCGCAGGCTCATCCGTTAAAAACCGCCAGCGGTAAGATTGAAATATTCTCGCAGCGCATTGCGGATTATGGTTACCGGGATTGTCCGGGACATCCAACGTGGCTGGAGCCGGATGAGTGGCAGGGCAATGCCGAACCGGAACAGTTGCAGGTGCTTTCTGCTCACCCGGCACATCGTCTGCACAGTCAGCTGAATTACAGTTCTCTACGCGAATTGTATGCGGTGGCAAATCGTGAACCTGTCACCATTCACCCAGAGGATGCGCGGGCGCGCGGCATACAAGATGGTGATACAGTTCGGGTGTGGAACTCGCGCGGGCAAATCCTTGCCGGAGCAGTCATTAGCGAAGGTATTAAGCCAGGCGTGATTTGTATTCACGAAGGTGCATGGCCAGATCTGGATTTATCTGCTGGCGGCATTTGTAAAAATGGTGCGGTTAACGTGCTAACTAAAGACCTTCCCAGCTCGCGGCTGGGGAATGGCTGTGCGGGTAACACGGCGCTGGCGTGGCTGGAAAAATATAATGGCCCGGAGCTGTCGCTTACGGCGTTTGATCCGCCTGCCAATCCATAATCCAGGTAGGGAGTTGGGTTTCCTCCTGCCATGCGCAGTCGACAATATGAAACCCCTGCGCATGGTAAAAATTTATCGCCGGTTGGTTTTTTTGATAAACCTCCAGCAACAAATGGGGATGGCGCTGCTGTACATGTTGCATCAGCGCCTTACCGATACCGCGCCTGATGGCCTTCGGTGCAACGAACATTGCTGCGAGAAATCGCCCCTCCATAATGCTGACAAAACCGAGAAATTCACCATCGTCTTCCCACACCCAGTTTTGCGCGTTGGCAAGATATGCATCACGCACCAGCGGAATGCAGTCACGCCAATAGCTTGTTTCTATAAAGGGATGTCCCCAGCTTGTGCTTTCCAGCCATAACTCCAGAATCGCGGGCAGTTCCGAACGTTGCGCTTCCCGAATCATGTTTTGTTCTCCGGATGGCAACAGCAGCTAACCACATGATCATTCACCAGCCCACATGCCTGCATAAAGGAGTAACAAATCGTCGAGCCAACAAACTTAAAGCCGCGTTTTTTCAGAGCTTTGGAGAGCGCGTCGGAGGCGGGCGTTGAAGTAGGGATTTCGCTCAATGTTCTGGCTTGTGTCACTTGTGGCTGGTGGTTTACGAACGACCAGACAAAGTCGGCAAACGTTTCGCCGTTTTGCTCCATTTGCAGGTAAGCGCGCGCATTGCCGATAATGGCCTGGATTTTTCCTCGATGGCGAATAATCCCGGCATCCTGTACCAGTCTTTCGATATCGTCTTCCTCCATTGCCGCAACCTTGACGGGATCAAACTGATGAAAACAAGCGCGATAATTTTCACGTTTTTTGAGGACGGTAATCCAGGATAACCCAGCCTGTTGTCCTTCAAGGCAGATCATTTCGAACAGTTTTTTACTGTCGGTTTCAGGCACGCCCCACTCATTATCGTGGTAGGCAATATAAAGTGGATCCTGACTCACCCAGCCGCAACGTTCCATACTTTCCCTCGTTATATACCCGGTCGTAAAAATTTCACCTGCTTTTCTTGACGCATCGGTGAAAAAGTCAATATTTAATACAGGGCTAATATGCCCGATATCCTTCATACAATGACAATAATATCGCCGAATTCGGCTCTTTCCTGGAGTCGTGTTAATGATCATAAAAAAATGCGGTGGCCACTGGACGTTAAGTTTGCTGGCGAGCGTTGTAACCAGTTCTCTTTTTCTCAACACAGCTTATGCCTGGCAACAAGAATATATCGTTGATACGCAGCCTGGGCATACTACGGAGCGTTATACCTGGGATAGCGATCACCAACCTGATTACAATGATATTTTGTCGCAACGTATTCAAAGTAGCCAAAGGGCGCTGGGACTGGAAGTCAATCTGGCGGAGGATACGCCTGTGGATGTGACCAGCAGTATGAGTATGGGCTGGAATTTCCCTTTATATGAACATGTTACAACAGGCCCAGTCGCCGCATTGCATTATGATGGTACGACCAATTCGATGTATAACGAGTTTGGCGACAGCACTGCAACATTGACCGATCCGTTATGGCATGCCAGCGTCAGTACATTAGGCTGGCGTGTTGATTCCCGGCTTGGTGATTTTCGTCCCTGGGCGCAAATCAGCTATAACCAGCAATTTGGCGAGAATATCTGGAAGGCTCAATCAGGCCTGAGCCGCATGACGGCGACAAATCAGAACGGCAACTGGCTTGATGTGACGGTGGGAGCCGATATGTTGCTTAACCCACATATTGCCGCTTATGCCGCGTTATCTCAGGCAGAAAACAGCAACAATAATAATGATTATTTGTATAGCATGGGCGTTAGCGCCAGATTTTAACTTGTCATTTACAATTCAAGGCCGCGTATAACAATCATTGTGCTGATAGTGGGTACTAACTGACATAATTATTATTGCGGTGAATATCTGTCACGTCATTCATTCCTGAACTAAGGCATTTCATTCCGTTCTGATGGCATTTCATGCCGTTTTTCCCCTGGCATAAAGTGCACTTCGATATGGTTGTTGGCAGAGACCTTTCCTTTTTATTAATGCAGGAACACTGCCATGACACCTTCCAACTATCAACGTACGCGCTGGCTGACGCTTATCGGTACTATTATTACCCAGTTTGCCCTGGGGTCGGTTTATACCTGGAGCCTGTTTAACGGTGCACTTTCCGCCAAACTGGATGCACCGGTAAGCCAGGTGGCATTTTCTTTTGGCCTGTTGAGTCTGGGACTGGCAATTTCTTCTTCTGTCGCGGGAAAATTACAGGAACGTTTTGGCGTTAAACGCGTCACTATGGCTTCTGGTATTTTGCTGGGATTAGGCTTCTTCCTGACCGCGCATTCCAACAACCTGATGATGCTGTGGCTGAGTGCCGGTGTGCTGGTCGGTCTGGCAGATGGCGCGGGTTACTTGCTGACGCTCTCTAACTGCGTGAAGTGGTTCCCGGAACGTAAAGGTTTGATCTCCGCATTCGCCATTGGTTCCTATGGCCTGGGTAGCCTGGGGTTCAAATTTATCGACACGCAACTGCTGGAAACGGTCGGTCTGGAAAAAACCTTTATAATTTGGGGGGCGATTGCGCTGGTGATGATTGTTTTTGGTGCGACCTTAATGAAAGATGCGCCGAAACAGGAAGTCAAAACCCATAATGGTGTGGTGGAAAATGATTTCACTCTGGCAGAGTCGATGCGAAAACCACAATACTGGATGTTAGCGGTGATGTTCCTGACTGCCTGCATGAGCGGTCTGTATGTAATTGGGGTGGCGAAAGATATCGCCCAGAGTCTGGCACATCTTGATGCAATTTCCGCAGCCAACGCAGTGACGGTTATTTCTATTGCTAACCTTTCTGGTCGTCTGGTTCTGGGTATTCTGTCTGACAAAATCGCCCGTATTCGGGTCATCACCATTGGACAGGTAGTTTCGCTGGTGGGCATGGCGGCACTGCTGTTTGCTCCACTCAATGCGTTAACGTTCTTCGCAGCGATTGCCTGCGTGGCCTTTAACTTCGGCGGTACAATCACGGTGTTCCCGTCACTGGTCAGCGAGTTCTTTGGACTTAATAATCTGGCGAAAAACTACGGTGTAATTTACCTCGGTTTCGGTATTGGTAGTATTTGCGGCTCGATTATTGCCTCACTGTTTGGTGGTTTCTATGTGACCTTCTACGTGATTTTCGCCCTGCTGATTCTGTCTCTGGCACTTTCTACGACCATTCGCCAGCCAGGGCAGAAAGTGTTGTGTGAGGCCCACATCTAAAAAAGCATTGTAAGAAAATGAAAGGGGAGGGACGTGAGTTTCTCCCTTTTCATATTTCAGTATATAAATAGAACAATACATTCTTATTATGGATGTATTGTTCTATTTATATAAAAAATTAATATGAATATTTTCCGAAAGTGTATTTTACTAATGATGTTGTTTTTTATAACTTGTTGAAGTTGATGTATATTTTCTTTTATTTCAAAAAATAATATTTAGTAAAAATAATTTTATTTTTTAGTGCCATTTGTATAATCTGCGCCCCGTTGTGTGAACAACATTAAGCATATTTATCTATATAAATGGAGTTATTCATGAAAAAGGTTGTTTTTGCCTTGTCCGCACTGGCGTTAACTTCTGGTTCCGTATTTGCAGCGGATTCCGGTGATGGCACTGTGAAATTTACAGGTGAGATCGTCGATGCAGCTTGCGTACTGTCAGTTGATTCTCAGAATCAGGAAGTTGTACTGGGCCAGGTGCAAAAATCTGTATTTGCTGCAGTTGGTGATAAATCACCATCAAAACCTTTTGAAATCAAGCTGGAAGATTGTGATATCACCACTATGAAAAAGGCGAAAGTCAGCTTTAGTGGCGTTGGTGATACCGATAAACCTGAACTTATCTCTGTTAGCACCGAAGCAGGTGCGGCGAAAGGCGTAGGTATCGGTATTTATGATAACAGCAATACCCTGGTTGCGATGAATAGTGGTGAAGCCAGCACTGACCTGAAAAAAGGCCAGACAGTTCTTTATTTCACCGCAAACTACGTTTCTACCTTAGCTGCTGTAACTACTGGTTATGGTAATGCTCAGGTTGATTTCAATCTGTCTTACGAATAATCGTCAGTTTTACAAATGGCGGAGGCGCGTTTTCCGCCATTTGTAGTCAAACGTTCATGGATAGAATGATGAAAAAAAATTTCATTGCGTTAACTCTTCTTGCGTTAATTTCGCAGTCTGTGCTGGCAAGTGGAGTTGGGCTTAGTTCTACTCGGGTGATTTATGACGGCAATAAGAAAGAAGCATCGCTAACAGTACAGAACAAAAATAAGTCAGAAGAATTTCTTATTCAGTCCTGGGTTGATGATGCAACGGGTAGTAAAAAAACACCTTTTATTATTACACCACCGCTATTCAAACTTGAACCAGAAAAAAATAATATATTACGTATTGTAAATATAACCCCTTCCTTACCTCAGGATCGTGAATCTGTTTACTGGGTAAACGTTAAAGCGATTCCTTCTCAAAATGAAGAAAGTGAAGGGAAGAATGTATTGCAGATTGCAGTTCGTACTCGCATTAAACTCTTTTATCGCCCAGCGGGACTGAAAGGGGATATTAAATCCGCGCCAGGTGAACTACGTTTTACGCGAAATGGTAAACAGATAAAAGTTGACAATCCAACTGTTTTTAATATCACTTTCAGTGATGTGTTTATTGACGGACACGAAATTGAAAAATCCGGGATGGTGCCAGCAAAAGGGGCGTTGAATATCAATTTGCCGACAGGCATGAGCAATGCTTCGCAAATAAAATATAACACAATTAATGATTTTGGCTCTTCAGGTGATTATCTGATTCGCAAAATTAATTAATAGTTTTCAGGAGAACCAACTTAATGTCATGGAAGGTCGTCTCGCGCACTTACACATCTCTGCCCTTTTCTTTTTCTGTATTAGCGCTCACGGTTGCAGGCTCTTTTTCTGCGGCTGCCGGAAAGTTTAATCCACGCTTTCTGGAAGATACCGCAGGAATCAACCAGCATGTTGACCTTTCCATGTACGAAACTGATCGTAGTGCGCAATTGCCTGGTACATACCGCGTTTCTTTAATCGTCAATGAACAAAAAATGGAAACGCGAACTCTGGAGTTTAAAGCGGCAACGGAATCCCAACGAAAGGAGATGGGAGAATTTCTCATACCTTGTTTAAGCCGGACACAACTGGCTGATATGGGCGTTCGTGTAGACAGCTTCTCGGCTCTTAATCTCGAACCAGCAGAAGCCTGCGTGGCGTTTGACGAAATTATCCCTCAAGCGACCAGTCATTTTGATTTTAGTGAACAGAAACTGGTAATGAGTTTCCCTCAGGCGGCAATGCAGCAGGTAGCTCGCGGCACTGTACCTGAATCTCTCTGGGATGATGGCGTACCCGCTTTACTGCTTGATTACAGCTTCAGCGGTAGCAATAGTTCTCATGATATAAAAAGCTATAATCGCTACGTCGATGAAGAGGGTAATCATCAGGATAAAAACGAAACGAGTCAGACGAGTGATAGCTACTACCTCAGTATGCGTAGCGGACTTAACCTTGGAGCATGGCGTCTACGAAATTACAGTAACTGGAGCTATAGCAATGGTGAGAAGCAGTGGGACAATATTGGCACCTATGTAACACGGGCCATTGTTCCGCTGAAAGCGCAACTGACATTGGGTGATACAGCCACACCTTCAGATATTTTTGACAGTGTGCAGATGCGTGGAGCATTACTGGCCTCTGATGAAGAAATGCTGCCAGACAGCCAACGTGGTTTTGCTCCGGTAGTACGAGGGATAGCGAAAAGTAACGCGGAAGTCAGTATTGAACAAAATGGTTACGTGATTTATCGGGCATTTGTTCAGCCAGGTGCGTTTGAAATTAACGATTTATACCCCACAGCGAACAGCGGTGATTTAACCGTAATTGTTAAAGAAGCTGATGGTAGTGAACAGAGATTTATTCAGCCATTCTCTTCAGTAGCTATTTTCCAGCGTGAAGGGCATCTCAAATACAGCCTTTCCGCTGGTGAATACCGTGCTGGTAATTACGATAGCGCCAACCCACGCTTTGGTCAGTTTAATGCGATGTATGGTTTACCGTTTGGTATGACCACCTATGGTGGTGCATTAATTTCTAAGGATTACAATGCATTTGCTCTGGGGTTGGGAAAAAACTTTGGCTCTATTGGTGCAATATCGGTTGATATTACTCAGGCAAAAAGCACATTAAATAATAATGAAACCGATCAGGGACAATCGTACCGCTTTCTTTATTCAAAAAGCTTTGCCAGCGGCACAGATTTCCGTTTATTGGGTTACAAGTATTCTACCAGTGGTTTTTATACCTTCCAGGAAGCAACAGATGTGCGTAGCGGTGCTGACAGCGATTACGGCCGTTACCATAAGCGTAGTGAAATTCAGGGTAATTTGACACAGCAATTGGGCACCTATGGGTCGGTTTATTTCAATATGACCCAGCAGGATTACTGGAATGACGACGGTAAGCGCCTTTCTTTGGCAACCGGGTATAATGGTCGTATTGGGCGTGTTAATTACAGTATTGCTTACAGTTGGAATAAAAGCCCTGAATGGGATGAAAACGACCAGTTATGGTCATTTAATATTTCTATTCCGTTTGGTCGGGCATGGAGCAACTACCGCGTGACAACCGATCAGGATGGCCGTACGACACAACAGCTTGGCGTCAATGGCACTCTGTTAGAAGATCGCAATCTTAGCTATAACGTTCAGGAAGGGTATTCCAGTAATGGCGTTGGTAATAGTGGAAATGCCAGTTTGGCGTACCAGGGCAGCGCCGGTAATATCAGTGTGGGTTACAGTTATGGTAAAGACTACCAGCAGACTAACTACAGCCTGCGTGGGGGCATTGTAGCACACAGTGAAGGGATCACGCTTTCCCAACCTTTGGGTGAAACAATTGCTATAGTTTCAGCACCAGGTGCCCGGGGAGCGAAAGTACTAAATAATAGTGGTGTGAGTGTTGACTGGCAAGGTAATGCGGTAGTTCCTTATTTGAGTATCTACCGTGAAAATGATGTGTCCATTCGCAGTGAAACGTTGAATGACAGTGTTGATATGAACAGCGCATTCCAGACAGTTGTGCCAACTCGAGGAGCTGTTGTACGGGCGCATTTCGATACCCGTGTGGGTTATCGAGTTCTTATGACATTAATTCGGCAAAATGGAGTGAGCGTCCCCTTTGGTGCAACTGCAACGCTGGTTTCAGATACAACTGAACAGATTAGCGGTATTGTTGGTGAAGATGGGCAGTTATATATCAGTGGGATGCCTAAAACAGGGAATGTGAAGATCGTATGGGGTAAAGATACTTCACAACAATGCGTTGCGAAATATGAACTACCGGTTGAGGAAAAAATTTCCGGTATTATTTCCGTGACAGCAAATTGTCAATAAACAAGGAGGTATAACATGATAAAAATATTAAAGCTATTTATTGTCTGGAGCATATTGTTTACGGCCAATAATGTTATGGCTGCAGATTGGGGACCCTGTACATCTACATCTGGGGTACATGACTACCCAGTAAATTTTGATATTAAAATAGCAGATTCCAGTAAAAATACTGCAGGTACAGAATTAAAACTTATTTATTCATGGAATGGGGTTGGGCAACCCTTTAGCTTTATTTGTGAATGCCCTGATACCTATAAAACTGAAAAAGACACATATGTTAAAGTTGAGAGTGGATTACCGACTAAAACACGAAAAATAGATAGTGAGCAATACTACCAGTTGACACCCGAACTGGAAGTGATGACCATGATTCAAGGTCCAAGCGTGTTGTTCCGCGTTCCGGAGGCCAATGCGCAGGTTCCCAATTTAAATAATGCTTCTCAAGACTGTAAAGGCAATAATCTGGGGCAATTTGGCAGTAATGGCTATCTGTCATTTTATATAGCAAAGCCTGTCCAGGGCGAGGTGGAAATTCCCTACACACTTATTGCAACAATGTATGCCTCAAAGAAAAAAAATACATACAGGGATCCACTTTCTACGGTCAGTATTGCAGGAAAATTGACATTTACACAAGGCTGTAAAATTGACGCCGGTACGGTATTGGATGTCCCCTTCGGCGAGTATCCATCTTCGGCGTTTAAAAATAAAAAAGGAACCATTCCAGTTGGAGGAACTGAAAAAGAGATTAACCTCCAGTTCGATTGTGAAAATATTACCAATGGCATTCAGGTATCTCTAAGGATTGAAGGAAACACAAGTCAGGCTGACGAGCGTGCCATCGATATGGGTAACCCAGACATTGGTGTGTTGGTTATGGATCCAAACGGCAATGTCTTAAAGCCTAACGATACCAACAGTAGTGTTAACTTAAACCTCGGTCCGATCGATTCCCAACAACATCGCGATGCAACAATTAAACTGAAAGCAGCACCAATCAGCACGACCGGAAATGCTCCAGCGGCAGGGCAATATAGTGGGGTTGCAACAATCTTTCTGGATATGGATTAGTCATCATGTGGAGAAATAGTATACGTTGCCTGTTACCCTTTTTAGCTCTGGCATATTTTCCCGGTGCTGAAGCCAAAATAAGCCTCGGTGAAGCAGGAAAACTGACGTTTTCTCTTTCAGTCGTGGCCAAAGGGTGTGAGTTTGAAGCCGCTGATTTAGAAGTTAACATGGGGAAAATGATGTTGATGAAGCCAGTCACGGTCGGAAGAGTTTTAAACGAAAAAAACTTCATAATCGAATTAAAAGATTGTGACGGAATATCAAAAGCTAAAGTAACAATGGACGGCCTTCCTGACACCAATGATAACTCTCTTTTTGCTCTGGATGCCGGAGGCGCAACGGGAATAGCCCTGCAAATTGTTGACGGAAAGGGCACAAAACAGATTCCGAAAGTCGCTGGTGGAACGGCGATAGAGTGGCCAATAAATGGTACAACAACCCAACTTAACTACAAAGCGAGCTATGTCGTTGTAAACGCCAATGCAACGTCTGGACATGCAAACGCCATGGTCAATTTCTCCGTGGAGTATGAATAACCAGTTTCGGACTTTTGGCAGAAAAAGAGGAGATTACTCCTCTTTTTTACAAGAACAGTTAATTATTGGTCTGCATTCTGACTTGCTTTTTGTAAATATCTGTAGCTAAAACTCACTTCATTGCCACTTTTCCTTCTCTCTGTGGTCTACTTAACGACATGAGCAGAAGATAGCTTTCACTACTCCTGCATTTTTTCCTGATACTCCTACTGCAAAAACGGAGTGCTGGATATTTTTTCCCCTTTATCCCAGGGTTTGTTTGCATGAGATACATCAAAACGATAACGCAGCAAAAGCTAAGCTTTTTGCTCGCTGCCTATATTGGTTTGTTTATGAATTGCGCAGTCTATTTCCGTCGGTTTGACGGTTACGCGCATAACTTCACTTTTCTTAATGGCGTTTCGGCGGTTATCGAACTGGCAGGGACGGTTCTGGCAACCTTCTTCTTTTTACGCTTAATTTCACTCTTTGGCAGAACGGCCTGGAAAGTACTGGCTTCATTGCTGGTGCTGATTTCTGCCGGAGCCAGCTACTACATGACATTTATGAATGTCATGATTGGCTACGGGATTGTCGCTTCGGTGATGACCACCGACATTGACCTGTCGAAAGAAGTGGTTGGCTGGACGCTTATCGCATGGGTTGTACTGGTGAGTATTATCCCGTTGCTATTTATCTGGATGAACCGCTCACAAGACACCTTCTGGCGTCAGCTTTGTACCCCGAAAACACGCTGGCGTAGCGCGCTTACTGTGCTGTTAGCGGGCTTGCTGGTATGGGGGCCAATACGTCTGATGGATGTAGCGCAAAAGCGTGCCGATCGCATGGCTGGGGTGGATATGCCTAGTTATGGCGGGGTGTTGGCGAACTCCTATTTACCCTCGAACTGGCTTTCTGCGTTGGGGCTGTATGCCTGGGCGCAAGTGGATGAATCTTCAGACAATCGTTCGCTGATGAACCCGGCGAAAAAATTCACCTATACCCCGACGCAAAATCTCGACGACACCTATGTGATTTTCATTATTGGTGAAACCACGCGTTGGGATCATATGGGGATGCTGGGTTACGAGCGTGATACCACGCCGAAGCTGGCGAAAGAGAAAAATCTGGTGATGTACCGTGGTTATTCTTGCGATACCGCGACTAAATTATCACTACGCTGTATGTTTGTGCGTGAAGGTGGAACGGAAGATAACCCTCAACGTACGCTCAAAGAGCAGAACGTATTTGCGGTTCTCAAGCAGTTGGGGTTTAGCTCTGATTTGTACGCCATGCAGAGCGAGATGTGGTTCTACAGCAATACCATGGCTGACAACATTGCCTACCGTGAGCAAATCGCGGCTGAGCCACGTAACCGTGGGAAAGCGGTAGACGACATGTTGCTGGTTAATGAAATTGAACGTTCTCTGGAGAAAAAACCAGAAGGTAAGCATCTGATTGTGCTGCATACCAAAGGGTCACATTACAACTATACTCAGCGTTATCCACGTGAGTTTGCCCAGTGGAAGCCAGAGTGTTATGCAATTGATCGCAAATGTCCAAGAGCGCCGATGATTAACTCATACGATAACTCCATCACCTACGTAGATCATTTTATCGATACAGTGATCGACAAATTCCGCGATAAGAAGGCCATTATTTTCTATGCAGCGGACCACGGTGAGTCAATTAACGAGCGTGAGCACTTGCATGGTACACCACGCGAATATGCACCACCGGAGCAGTTCCGCGTGCCGATGATGGTCTGGATGTCAGATAAATATCTGGAAAATCCGACCAATGCGCAGGCATTCGCGCAGTTGAAAAAAGAAGCCGATATGAAAGTGCCGCGCCGTCACGTAGAGCTGTACGACACCATCATGGGCTGTCTTGGCTATACTTCACCGGATGGTGGAATTAACGAAAATAACAACTGGTGCCACATCCCACAGGCGAAGGCTGTTGCGGCTAACTAAGCGGCCTGCTGACTTTCTCGCCGATCAAAAGGCATTTTGCTATTAAGGGATTGACGAGGGCGTATCTGCGCAGTAAGATGCGCCCCGCATTCGGTGATTGGCGCAGCCTGGTAGCGCACTTCGTTCGGGACGAAGGGGTCGGAGGTTCGAATCCTCTATCACCGACCAATTTAGAAAAACCAGCCTACGGGCTGGTTTTTTGCTTTCTGCGGTCTGAAGAGGATGAGAACCTCCGGGGGCAGTGAGGTTCGACTCGACGTAGGCCTGATAAGACGCGCCAGCGTCGCATCAGGCAAATGTGCCGGCCCATTGTCGGATGCGGCGTGAAGGCCTTATCCCCCCACACCACACATTTCCCTGCTAAATTTGCGCCCCACATCTCACTATCCATTAACGGATTTGTGACAGAATCCATTGTCTTTTTTTATATTTGCTTAAATCTTTTTTTGCGTTACTTATGGCTGGCGCTGGCATTTTCTGCTGTGCGTTTTAGCGTTCATGGTATTAATCGCTCAGATATCCACCTTTTCCTCAGATTTTTTTCATTAAAAGCATAAAACTTAATCACCAATTGTTGCGAAATATTAAGCTGATTGTTCTGGTTATGTTGGAGTAGCACAAATTTCTCTGCTGCAAATAGAGGTCCAAACTTTTTTTAATCTTTGTTTGTGGATTCTCACCGTTGGTGTAAATCCCGGTTGGCTGTATTGACGTTTTCACATTCTGTTGACAGATTGTAGGTCACGAGGGGCATTTTATGGAGGATCCGCACTGTTACACTGATGTTAATTAGTACGGCATCCCCACCTCATAACGTTGACCCGACCGGGCAAAAAACAAAAAAGGTCAGGCAGCGACAACCCACTGCAAAGGGTTAAAACAACAAACATCACAATTGGAGCAGAATAATGCGTATTTCCTTGAAAAAGTCAGGGATGCTGAAGCTTGGTCTCAGCCTGGTGGCTATGACCGTCGCAGCAAGTGTTCAGGCTAAAACTCTGGTTTATTGCTCAGAAGGTTCGCCAGAAGGGTTTAACCCGCAGCTGTTTACCTCCGGCACCACCTATGATGCCTCTTCCGTACCGCTTTATAACCGCCTGGTTGAATTTAAAATCGGCACCACCGAAGTGATCCCGGGCCTTGCTGAAAAGTGGGAAGTCAGCGAAGACGGTAAAACCTATACCTTCCATCTGCGTAAAGGTGTGAAGTGGCACGACAACAAAGAATTCAAACCGACGCGCGAACTGAACGCCGATGACGTGGTGTTCTCGTTCGATCGTCAGAAAAACGCGCAAAACCCGTACCATAAAGTTTCTGGCGGCAGCTACGAATACTTCGAAGGCATGGGCTTACCGGAGCTGATCAGCGAAGTGAAAAAGGTGGACGATAACACCGTTCAGTTCGTGCTGACTCGCCCGGAAGCGCCGTTCCTCGCTGACCTGGCAATGGACTTCGCCTCTATTCTGTCAAAAGAATATGCTGACGCGATGATGAAAGCCGGTACGCCGGAAAAACTGGACCTCAACCCCATCGGCACAGGCCCGTTCCAGTTACAGCAGTACCAGAAAGATTCCCGTATTCGCTACAAAGCGTTTGATGGCTACTGGGGCACCAAACCGCAGATCGATACGCTGGTCTTCTCTATTACTCCTGACGCTTCCGTGCGTTACGCTAAATTGCAGAAGAACGAATGCCAGGTGATGCCGTACCCGAACCCGGCAGATATTGCCCGCATGAAGCAGGATAAATCCATCAACCTGATGGAGATGCCGGGGCTGAACGTCGGTTATCTCTCGTATAACGTGCAGAAAAAACCACTGGATGATGTGAAAGTTCGCCAGGCTCTGACCTACGCGGTGAACAAAGACGCGATCATCAAAGCGGTTTATCAGGGCGCGGGCGTAGCAGCGAAAAACCTGATCCCGCCAACCATGTGGGGCTATAACGACGACGTTCAGGATTACACCTATGATCCTGAAAAAGCGAAAGCGTTGCTGAAAGAAGCCGGTCTGGAAAAAGGTTTCTCTATCGACCTGTGGGCGATGCCAGTACAGCGTCCGTATAACCCGAATGCTCGCCGCATGGCGGAGATGATTCAGGCGGACTGGGCGAAAGTGGGCGTACAGGCCAAAATCGTCACTTACGAATGGGGCGAGTACCTCAAGCGTGCGAAAGATGGCGAGCACCAGACGGTAATGATGGGCTGGACTGGCGATAACGGGGATCCGGATAACTTCTTCGCCACCCTCTTCAGTTGCGCCGCCTCTGAACAAGGTTCCAACTACTCAAAATGGTGCTACAAACCGTTTGAAGATCTGATTCAACCGGCGCGTGCCACCGACGACCACAACAAGCGTGTTGAACTGTACAAACAAGCACAGGTCGTGATGCACGATCAGGCTCCGGCACTGATCATCGCTCACTCCACCGTGTTTGAACCGGTACGCAAAGAAGTTAAAGGCTATGTGGTTGATCCATTAGGCAAACATCACTTCGAAAACGTCTCTATCGAATAATTAAAAGCCATACCCGGTGGTGCTGTGCCTCTGCGCACAGCGCCATCCGGCAGCAATACTTCATTCCCTGTCAGACAAGGGCGGGAATTGATTTGTGAGCAATACAGACACGCAGTTCCAGGCTGCGGGTCACTATAGAGAATCCGGGTTATGTTGCAGTTTATTCTCCGACGTTTGGGACTCGTCATCCCCACGTTTATCGGTATTACCCTTCTCACCTTTGCCTTTGTCCACATGATCCCGGGCGATCCGGTGATGATCATGGCGGGCGAACGTGGGATCTCCCCAGAGCGTCACGCGCAATTGCTGGCTGAACTCGGTTTAGATAAACCGATGTGGCAGCAGTACCTCCATTATATTTGGGGCGTTATGCACGGCGATTTAGGCATTTCGATGAAAAGCCGCATCCCGGTTTGGGAAGAGTTCGTGCCGCGCTTCCAGGCAACGCTGGAACTTGGTGTCTGCGCGATGATTTTTGCTACGGCAGTTGGCATTCCGGTCGGTGTACTGGCAGCGGTTAAACGCGGTTCCATTTTCGATCACACGGCGGTTGGTCTGGCACTGACCGGTTACTCAATGCCAATCTTCTGGTGGGGCATGATGCTGATCATGCTGGTTTCGGTGCACTGGAACCTGACGCCGGTCTCCGGTCGCGTGAGCGACATGGTGTTCCTTGATGATTCCAATCCGTTAACCGGTTTTATGTTGATCGACACCGCCATCTGGGGTGAAGACGGCAACTTTATCGACGCCGTCGCGCATATGATCTTACCTGCGATGGTGCTGGGCACAATTCCGCTGGCGGTTATCGTTCGTATGACGCGCTCCTCGATGCTGGAAGTGCTGGGCGAGGATTACATCCGCACCGCGCGTGCCAAGGGATTGACCCGGATGCGGGTGATTATCGTCCATGCGTTGCGTAACGCCATGCTGCCGGTGGTAACCGTTATTGGCCTACAGGTCGGGACGCTGCTGGCGGGGGCGATTCTGACCGAAACCATCTTCTCGTGGCCCGGTCTGGGGCGCTGGTTGATTGACGCGCTGCAACGCCGCGATTATCCGGTGGTGCAGGGCGGCGTATTGCTGGTGGCGACGATGATTATCCTCGTCAACCTGCTGGTTGATCTGCTGTACGGCGTGGTGAACCCGCGTATTCGTCATAAGAAGTAAGGGGATATCATGTCACAGGTTACTGAAAATAAAGTAATTAGCGCACCGGTACCGATGACCCCTTTACAGGAGTTCTGGCACTATTTTAAACGTAACAAAGGCGCGGTCGTCGGACTGGTTTATGTCGTCATCGTGCTGTTTATCGCGATCTTTGCCAACTGGATTGCACCCTATAACCCGGCGGAACAGTTCCGCGATGCGCTGCTCGCCCCGCCAGCCTGGCAGGAAGGCGGCAGCATGGCGCACTTGCTGGGCACTGATGACGTCGGTCGTGATGTGATGTCGCGCCTGATGTACGGCGCACGCTTGTCGCTGTTGGTCGGCTGTCTGGTGGTGGTGTTATCGCTGATTATGGGCGTTATTCTCGGCCTGATCGCCGGCTACTTCGGCGGCCTGGTCGATAACATCATCATGCGCGTGGTCGATATCATGCTGGCGCTGCCAAGCCTGCTGCTGGCGCTGGTGCTGGTGGCTATCTTCGGCCCGTCGATTGGTAACGCCGCGCTGGCGCTGACCTTCGTTGCCTTGCCGCACTATGTCCGCTTAACTCGCGCCGCCGTGCTGGTGGAGGTGAACCGCGACTACGTGACAGCTTCCCGCGTGGCGGGAGCCGGGGCGCTGCGGCAGATGTTTATCAATATTCTTCCCAACTGCCTTGCGCCGCTGATTGTCCAGGCGTCGCTCGGTTTCTCTAACGCCATTCTCGATATGGCTGCTCTTGGTTTCCTCGGCATGGGGGCGCAACCGCCAACGCCGGAGTGGGGCACCATGCTCTCTGACGTGTTGCAGTTCGCGCAAAGCGCCTGGTGGGTCGTGACCTTCCCTGGTCTGGCGATCCTGCTGACGGTGCTGGCATTTAACCTGATGGGTGACGGTCTGCGTGACGCGCTCGATCCCAAACTGAAGCAGTAAGAGGTTCGAGATGGCGTTATTAAATATAGATAAATTATCGGTGCATTTCGGTGACGAAAGCGCACCATTCCGCGCCGTAGACCGCATCAGCTACAGCGTGAAACAGGGCGAAGTGGTCGGGATTGTGGGGGAATCCGGTTCGGGTAAATCGGTCAGTTCACTGGCGATTATGGGGCTGATTGATTATCCGGGTCGCGTGATGGCGGAAAAGCTGGAATTTAACGGCCAGGATTTGCAGCGTATCTCGGAAAAAGAGCGCCGCAATCTGGTGGGTGCCGAAGTAGCGATGATCTTCCAGGACCCGATGACCAGTCTCAACCCGTGCTACACCGTGGGTTTCCAGATTATGGAAGCGATTAAGGTGCATCAGGGCGGTAACAAAAGTACCCGCCGTCAGCGGGCAATTGACCTGCTGAATCAGGTCGGCATTCCCGATCCGGCGTCGCGTCTGGATGTTTACCCGCATCAGCTTTCCGGCGGCATGAGCCAGCGTGTAATGATCGCGATGGCAATTGCCTGTCGGCCAAAACTGCTGATTGCGGATGAACCGACCACCGCGCTGGACGTGACCATTCAGGCGCAAATCATCGAACTGCTGCTGGAGCTACAGCAGAAAGAAAACATGGCGCTGGTGTTGATCACCCATGACCTGGCGCTGGTGGCGGAAGCGGCACATAAAATCATCGTGATGTATGCAGGTCAGGTGGTGGAAACGGGCGATGCTCACGCCATCTTCCGTGCGCCGCGTCATCCGTATACTCAGGCATTGCTGCGTGCGCTGCCGGAATTTGCTCAGGACAAAGAACGTCTGGCGTCGTTGCCTGGCGTCGTTCCCGGCAAGTACGACCGCCCGAACGGCTGCCTGCTTAATCCGCGCTGCCCCTACGCGACGGACAAATGCCGCGCCGAAGAACCGGCGCTGAATATGCTCGCTGACGGGCGTCAGTCCAAATGCCATTACCCACTTGATGATGCCGGGAGGCCCACACTATGAGTACGCATGAGGCCACCTCGCAACAGCCATTGTTGCAGGCAATTGACCTGAAAAAACATTATCCGGTGAAGAAAGGCATGTTTGCACCGGAACGTCTGGTGAAGGCGCTGGATGGCGTTTCATTTACCCTTGAACGCGGCAAAACGCTGGCGGTGGTAGGGGAATCCGGCTGCGGTAAATCGACGCTTGGTCGGCTGCTGACGATGATTGAAACGCCCACCGGCGGTGAGCTGTATTACCAGGGGCAGGATCTGCTCAAGCACGATCCGCAGGCGCAGAAGCTGCGTCGGCAGAAAATCCAGATCGTCTTCCAGAACCCCTACGGTTCGCTGAATCCGCGTAAGAAAGTCGGGCAAATTCTTGAAGAGCCGCTACTGATCAACACCAGTTTAAGCAAAGAACAGCGCCGGGAAAAAGCCCTGTCGATGATGGCGAAAGTCGGCCTGAAAACCGAGCACTACGACCGCTATCCGCACATGTTTTCCGGCGGTCAACGCCAGCGTATCGCCATCGCCCGTGGTCTGATGCTCGACCCGGACGTGGTGATTGCCGATGAGCCGGTTTCCGCGCTGGACGTCTCGGTGCGTGCGCAGGTGCTCAACCTGATGATGGATTTGCAGCAGGAGTTGGGGCTGTCTTATGTATTCATCTCGCACGACCTGTCGGTGGTGGAGCACATCGCTGATGAAGTGATGGTGATGTACCTGGGGCGCTGCGTGGAGAAGGGGACGAAGGACCAAATCTTCAATAACCCGCGCCATCCGTACACCCAGGCGCTGCTCTCCGCGACGCCACGCCTGAATCCGGACGACCGCCGCGAGCGCATTAAGCTTACCGGTGAACTGCCAAGCCCGCTGAATCCACCGCCGGGGTGCGCCTTCAACGCCCGCTGCCGTCGACGCTTCGGCCCCTGCACCCAGTTGCAGCCGCAGCTAAAAGACTACGGCGGTCAACTGGTCGCTTGTTTTGCTGTTGATCAGGATGAAAATCCGCAGCGTTAACTCACAAAACCGGGGCCATGCGCTCCGGTTTACTCAATCAGCTTCAACAGTGGCGACAAGCATAGCAAAATGCCGTACAGCAGAATCAGCCAGGCTTTAAATCCGCGAAGTTTTTCCAGTTGTGCGACTTTATAGATCAGGAAAAACGGAATGAGGCACGACACAATGCCATACAACGGACTTCCCATCTGAAAGAACACCAGCACCGATACGCGAAACGAAACCCAAATCGTCAACGTAATGACGATAAAAGCGCAGATCGCCAGAGTCAGCACGCGTGAGTTAATTTTCTTGGTATCAATAATTCGGCTTAACAGATTGAGAATAATGCCTTTAATGGCCTCGTGGAAACCGAGGTAAATGCCAAAGAATGCGGTCAGTACGGCAAAGATATTCAGCACAGTAGAGGTGATATGAATGATATGCCCAGGGATCACCTGCGCCGCCAGTGCCAGTGCCGAGATATTTTGTTCAAAGGCAGAAACGGCTTCTTCGTGGCTAATTGAGAAGGTAAACGAAAAGGCAAAAAACAGGATCACCGCGATGAGCGTGATATAACTAATCCGGTGGGTACGCAGCGCGAGCCGAGTTGCCAGTACTTTATCCGCTTCCCGTTTACGATAGGCAATATTCATCGGGTTAAGCACCTGAATAAATACCGCAGAAAAGAAGCAAAAAGGAATAGTAAGCAGAACGTCGCGGAAGAAGACGGAGGCTTGTGGGAACGCGGTTATATTGGCGAAATTCCAGTGCGGGATCATCGCAAAACCGAACACGACAATAATCCCTACTTTGACCACCACCATTGGCCCAGAAATCTTAAACAGTAATCGTTCACCACCAGACGCAATCGCCACCAGTACGGCGAAAATGGCGACTTTATAAAATAGAGATTGAGAAAGATCGGCATCGGTTAAACCGAAGGTTTTCAGGTACGAGGCGCTGTCGAAAACTACGGAGAGGGAATAGATAAAAATCCCGTGGATAATCATCAAAAAGTAGATAACGCCGAGAAATATTCCCCAGTTCTTCCCCAGGTAATGACTGATAATATCGGTGTAGTCATTACAGGAATCGCTTTCAGAAAGGGTTTTTAAATAAATGTCCTGCACTACCCAGGTGGCAGGATAAGCAATGATCGCTGCGGTAATAAATACCCAAATTCCCTTCAAGCCAATTTGTACTGGCATCAGCACGGTTCCGGCACCAATCGCCATGCCTATGCATAATAAAACCCAGCCGAAGTCGTAGCGTGTAAACGGCAATTTCTGATCGTGTTTCGGTAGTGTGTTGTGCTGCATAAAGTCCTGTCCAGAAAGAAGTCGGCCTCGCAAAAATGAATAAACCCAGTTTCTCTTGCGCAACAGGTGGAGAAGTCGAATACGCAGTATGTAAAAAATGAGGCAACAGATTCACTGGGGAGGTCGCGAGGAGGCGCAATTCTACAAAATTGCGCATTTCACTACCAGTCTGGAGTCAGCTCGGATATGAACTGCAACTATTGCAAATAAAGAAATTAAGCTGGAAGGCATCACGCAATGAGGAAGATTGCCGGGTGCTGACAGTAAAAAGCAATCGTAAAATCAGCGGCAAGCCGGAAGGGTTCCGGTGAGGCGCAATGTTGCGGGGGCTTTATCCCTGGTGGCATTGGTTGCTGGAGAGAGAAAACCCCCGCACGTTGCAGGTATGCACCTGACAACATCACGGGGGCCATTCTTGAACCTGAACAACTCAAGAATAGCCGCGAAACGTTGTCATTACAACACAGGCGGCTATATGACGCTCGCGCAGTTAGGCGTGGCCTTCTGGCACGATTTAGCGGCTCCGGTCATTGCTGGCATTCTCGCCAGCCTGATCGTGAGCTGGCTGAATAAGCGGAAGTAACGTGCCATGCGGGCGTCAGGCTGCCGTAATGGCAATTTGCGCCCGGACCAGGCCGCAGGGGGAAACTCTGCGGCCTTTTTCGTAAGAAAAATGCAACGGCTGCAAGCCGGTAATATTGTGCGGAACGCGCAGCACAGAGTGAAGAAGTGATGGATTTCGAAGCGGAAAAACAGTCGTAGAATCAGCGGCAAGCCGGAAGATTCCGGTGAGGCGCAATGTTGCGGGGGCTTTATCCCTGGTGGCATTGGTTGCTGG